>CAZBPB010000253.1:0-5919 GCA_964493565.1 uncultured Pleurocapsa sp.
GATGTTTCTGCCCTCCGCCCATATCGTGCTCAGGAAATAATGGGGTTATGGAAAACATCACGATATGCATAATTCACCTTATTGCGGGGTTGAGAGATCGGCGGTAAAAGAGTAAGTGCGAATATATTACGTGATAGAAGCCGTTAGGCCGTAGGTTGTTACCCCTATTATGCCCTTTTTATCCTAGTATGTCCTTAAGGTGTTGATGAACCTCAGCGACTCTCTCTTTACTGGCAGTTCAGCAGCCAATGACTACCGGATGCATCTGGCGCAAATGTTGGCGCGAAGCTGTATGGAGTCGCTTGCTCAAGCTATCGCCGTCACCGGTTCAACGGCGCGTGGGCTGGCGGACGAAGACTCCGATCTCGAAGTCAACTTCTGGATCAATGCCATTCCCGGTCATGACCAGCGCCTAGACTGGCTGATCAGCATGGGGCTGCGGGATCCGGTGGTACATTTCAAACCACGCGCCGATCAATCGGTGTGGATCAGCGGCCAGTTTCACGGGGTGGCGCTGGAGGCGGGATGGCAAACTTTCGCCGGGCTGGAAGAAAGCCTAACGCCGATTCTGGCGGGAGAAATTTTTGACCGCAAACATTTGATGCTGGCGGAACTGATCGCCAGCGCGGTCATTCTGCGCGACGAAGGGCAAGTTACAGCATGGCAGGAACTATTGACGCGCAGCTATCCGGCGGCGCTGCGGGGGCAGTTCTATGAGGATGCGCTGAAACGGCTGAACAACGTCCATCATCTAGCAGACGAGCAAAGGCTGGCGCGGCGCGGCGAAACGCTGGCATTGGTGGAGCTGCTGCGCGACGATCTGGCGGTGATGATGCGGCTGTTATATGCCATCAACGGGCGCTGGGAAGCCGGGTCAAAATGGACGCTAACGCTGGCGGCCAGCCTGCCGATGATGCCGGATCACTGGCGCGAACGGGTTGATGCCGTGTTCGCCGCGCCGCATGACGCCGCAATTGACCAGTGCCGGGCGCTGCTGGCAGAGACCATCAACTTATACGCTGAACAGGAAAGTTCATACAGCCCATGAACCCGATGAGTATGAGCCAGCGCTGGCGCCGGGTGATGAAGGAATGGATCTTCCTGTTTCTGCTGCTGGTGGCGCTGAGTGTGCTGTATTTCGCTGGCTTTGTGGTGATTGATCCCAGGCCAACACAATCGCTTACCCCTATCTGGGTATTGACCGGGTTGTATCTGGTCGGGCTAACTGCCGTTCTTATTATCTTCTACTGGCGGGTAACCAGGGCAGACATTCCACCAGAATATCGTTTCGCGCTAAAAAATGGGCTTCCGGCTACTGCCAGGGTGCTTGAAATTGAGCAGACCCGCTGGAAAAACCGGCGTTACAGACGGCTGGATCTTCGTATCATCCCGCTCAAGTGGGAATATGCCATGCACGTGCGGGTGAATAAATCTGATGGGTCAACCTATGACGTGCCGCTCAATGTATTTTTGCTCGGATCTCAGGTTCCGAAAGAAGGCGACATTATTCCGGTCAAAGTGCATCCGGAATACCCCAACGTGGTAGTTTGGGGCGCAAAAACGACCGTGTAAGATCGCCGCGATAAGAAAGGATTCAAAACATGGGGATATGGTCGCAGGGAACAGTTAGCGCAAATGGGCTTGAAGTTTTTTATCGCCGCACCGGTGGTGACAAACCGCCGATGCTGCTGCTGCATGGCTATACTGATAACGGCGCGTGCTGGCGATCTGTCACTCAGGCGTTAGAAGCAGATTACGATATCATCATGCCCGACGCGCGCGGGCACGGGCGTACCAGCGGCCCTCTCGGCGCGATGAATACCGACCTGCTGGCGCAGGATGCGGCAGCCATCATCCGCGCGCTCGATTTAGGCAAAACCATCGTCTTCGGGCATTCGATGGGCGGCGTTACCGCGCTGTCACTGGCAGCCAACGATCCGGACATCGTGCTTGCCGCAATTCTTGAAGACCCCCCCTTTATGGCGGACGAACACTTCGTGCCATCAGAGGAGATTGTGCAGTATCTTGAAGTTGAGAAAGTAGAAGCCCGCGCATTCCGGGCGCTGCCGCTAGAAGATCGAATTGCAAGGGGAAGAACCGACAATCCTGGCTGGTCGGATGATGAACTTATCCCGTGGGCAGCCTCCAAAGGTGAATTTAATCTGGAAATCGTGCCCTATCATCTAGAGTTTCGCAGCTACCCCTGGCGGAACGCCATTTCCCGCGTCACCTGCCCGCTCCTGCTGATCACTGGCGATCCGGATAAATCATGTTTTGTCACCCCGGAACTTGCAGCTATCTCAAAGCAGCTTTGCCCGACCTGCACCACAGCCTTTATCAGCGGCGCGGGGCACTGCATCCACCGTGACCGTTTTGATGAAACGATGGCGGCAGTATCGTCATTTTTGAGCCAACAAGTTCAGAAAGAGGCGGGTGCGCGACATTCTGACGAAGGATCTGCAAGAGGTTTCGGCTAAACGAAGTCTCTTACGTTTTGTAAGAGACTAAGGCTTTGTATCAACAGGTATTGCCCGCCGGCAGGCGTTACACCACGCTCGGTACAGTAAATTCGCCGCCCGGATCCAGCACAATCGGCACCGTGCTGGTTTCGTTGGATACGCGGTTCGCCCAACCGCTGGCATCCTGTTGAATCGGCGGAAAAGTATTGTAGTGCATCGGCACTACAAAGCGCGGGCGAATATACTTAATCGCGCGGATAGAATCGGCTGTCCCCATCGTGAAATAATCACCGATTGGCAGGAAAGCCACGTCAATGCGCTCGTCGCCAATCAATTCCATATCTGAGAACAGCGCGGTATCGCCGGCAAAATACAGCCGCTGCCCGCTTTCATGAGCAGTCACGATGAATCCGTTTGGCTCGCCCCCGCTGCTGCCATCTGGAAAGGTCGAACTATGAAAGGCGATTGTTAGTTTGACGGTGGCAAAGCCATAATCTGCCAGCCCGCCAGTATTTTGACCCTGCGCATTCTTAACCCCATGCGCGCGCAGCCAATAGCTAATCTCCGCGTTGGAAACCGTCGGCGCGCCGCTGGACTGAGCGATTGTAATGGTGTCGCCTAGATGATCGCCATGAGCATGGGATAGCAAAATGAGTTCCGGATGCAGCATATCAGGGCTTGCTGCCGCCAGCGGGTTATTGGTTAGGAACGGATCAAAAACCACACTATGCCCGTCAATGTGCATATCAAAGGCGGAATGTCCCAACCATTGAAACTTGATCCCCATTGCCGTCTCCTTTTGCTGCGCGTCTAAATGAGTTTCTATTCAACCAATGATAACTTGATTGAACGAGAGCGTCTAAGAGTATAGCGATGTTTATCGCTTGCGGGTTTCCCAACCCTACGCTGGAAGCGCAATGATGAAGGTAGACCCCTGCCCGACACCCGGGCTGGATGCCCATACCCGCCCACCATGAGCCTGCACCAGCGCGCGGGAAATACTCAGTCCAATGCCCAGTCCGCCGTTCTGGCGGGTCATGTGATCTTCAACCTGTACAAAGCGATCAAAAATGCGCTCAATGTCTGTTGGCGCAATGCCGATGCCGCTGTCGCGCACCATGATCCACACTTCGCGACCGCGCTGCTCGGCATCTACCCGTATTTCACCCTTCTCTGGCGTAAAGCGCACTGCATTATTCAGGATATTGCCCAGCGCCATATTCATGCGGATACGATCAACATTCAAGACGACCTGAGCGGAAGGCGGTTTCACCAGCAAACGATGCCCCTTGGCTTCCGCCAGAGGCCGAATTTCGCCAAGGTTTTCGCGGATGAAATCTTCAAGCGTTACCTTTTCCCGTTCCAGATCGGCCCCACCCTGTTCAAAATATCGCAAATTGGTCAGGTCTTCGATGATGCGGCGAAGCTGGGTCGCGCTGTTCACTACCTTACCGGCAAGGCTGTTCACTTCAGGATCGTTGGTATCCTGTAAAAAGCTGGCATATCCCAGAATCACGCCTAATGGTGTGCGCAGTTCATGACTGGCAATGGCAATAAAATCACTTTTGAGTTCATCCAACTGGCTTAGTTCTTCATTCGCTTTTTGCAGCGCCGCAACCAGCTGCGCGTTTTCGATGGCAACCGCCGCCTGTGCCGCCAGAATAGATAGATAGTGTTCGTCATCTTTCGTCCAGGGCAAGGAACGCTTGTTGACCGCTTCCAACACGCCTATTACCCGGTTTTTTGCGCGCATCGGCACGCCGATCAATGAACGGGTTTCAAAAGATATCGCTTTATCAACCTTGTCGTAATGTTCCTGCGAATCCTGCGTGTTATCAACTATGATGATCCGGTTTTCGCGCATCACTTTTCCAGCGATGCTGCCTTCTAAAGGCACCACTTTTCCGATCAAGTGCTGCCCAGAAGCATCCTCAGTAGAGTTAGCGGCAAATCGCAGTTCGTTGCTGTTCGCGTCCCATAGAAGAACCGACGCAGCTTCTGAATCGGCAATTTCCGCTGCTGAATCCATCAACGCGTTCAGCAGCGACTTTAACTTCATCGTGGAATTAAGAACGGTACTTATTTCGGCAAGCCGCGTCAAAAGTTGAACACGGCGTTCTAAATGCTCGATTGTCGTCTGCTGCGCCATATCCGCCGAATCCTGCTTAAGCAATGATATGTTTTCAGTGTAGCACTGTCTTACGATTCGCAACGTACTTGCAATATTGAGGTTCTCAATGGATAACGTTTCTTTATTTAGGGTCGTAGTAGTAATAGGGGGTGTTCAAACTGTAGATAACTTTTTGGGTTCGGCTGCATATCCCAGATATAACGCAAACTTATGCCATTTGTATCCCCGGTATGCGAAATATTTGGGTTAAGTAGAACAAACGTGCCGTAAATAGTGAACAAGGGGGAGTCGAAAACCCGCTGTCCTTTTGAACAGGGTCTGCGGGCATGTTGATAACTTTTACAGACATCATCGAGATTTGAACAGGTATCGCCATGTTATCAACAATCTTTCTACAGGCTTTTGAACAGGCTTAACCTACTTATGAACATAAAATGAACAGGCTTTTGAACACCTTGATGTTAACAGAATATTATTTGTAATTTTAGATAGGGCGATATTTGGGTAATTAAGGGAAATATGCCAGATATATCGCAAAGCGCGCTCCTGAATATCCAAAAAATGCTGCCAGCGTGGGGACTCTTAACATGCTCGCGATACCATTGATACAGTAAAACGCGCGCCATTTTTCGACAAAAGTAAGCGGGTGTGCTTTACTCCAATTGTTACGAATTTTTGCGCTTTATTTCTGAAGGTAGCTATAGGTAATGCAGACCGACCAGTTCATAGGCAGACGAATTCACGACTTTGTCGTCGAAGAACGAATTGGTCGTGGCGGTATGGCAATGGTTTATCGCGCGCGCCAGCTTTCGGTAAACCGGGATGTGGCTCTCAAAACGATTACGCTGGATACAAGCCTCGGCGAAAACAACGAGTTTCGTTTGCGCTTTGAGCAGGAAGCTAACTTAATCGCCTCGCTTGAGCATATCCATATACTGCCTATTTACGATTATGGCATTGTAGACAACGAAGTTGCGTTCATCGCTATGCGCTTGCTGCGCGGCGGTACGCTTTCAGATTTGTTGCGCGGTGGTTCGCTGGAATTTGACCGCGCAGCCGATATTTTTACCCAGATTGCGCGTGGCTTGGGATACGCGCACTCCAAAGGCGTGATTCACCGTGACTTAAAGCCCAGTAATATTTTGCTGGATGATGCCGGAAATGCCTATTTGACCGATTTCGGCCTTGCCAAGCTGGTTGAAGATTCGCTTGAACTGACCAAATCCGGAAACATCCTTGGAACGCCGGTGTACATGTCGCCGGAACAACTGCGCGGCGTGGCGTTAGACCCGCGCAGCGATATTTACAGCATGGGGGTGATTCTATATC
>CAZBPB010000254.1:0-496 GCA_964493565.1 uncultured Pleurocapsa sp.
CATAACAGAATTTCCCGCCCTCAAACCCGTCCGTTCTTCAATCTTTCTTCCCCTCAGCCGTGCACGGAGAGGGGAATGAGGGGTGAGGTTATCATCAGGCAATATCCTCGAAAGTCCCCTCTCCATAATAACGAAATTCATTTCTGCTAAATTTGTTTTGTGTTAGTATCTGCGATGCTTATTCCAACGGAGGAGGAAAGCGCGTGTTAAAAACGAGTAGGCTATGGCTCATCATCATTGCACTTTTCGCTGGAGTCGTAGGTGTATCTGCACAGGATAGCGGCACCGCTGATCCGGCAGCAGATGCAATTTTCGGAAGCGTAAATATTGCAGATGGTTTTGTGTTAGACCCAACGCTGCTCACCTTGATAGCCGGCGGTGGCGTTCCAGCCAGCAGCTTGCAGGAAGGCTGCGCCGGTCATATTTCTGCGGCGCCAAGCGCGGTGCTAAATTACAACGAAACTGGCGCTGATACACTGCGGCTGTTCTTCTTCAG
>CAZBPB010000254.1:520-5908 GCA_964493565.1 uncultured Pleurocapsa sp.
TGTTGTGACGCCTTCCGGGGAAATTCTGTGTAACGATGATGCTGCTCCCGGATTGCTTGACCCCAGCCTTGATATTGCTAGCCCCGAAACCGGGCGCTACGCGGTGTTTGTAGGCAGCTATAGTAACGGGCAGTTAGCGCCGGGTTTTCTGGTTGCCACCAGCCGTAATAATATCTCTACCGCTTCGCTAAATCTTGGCGATCTGGTCACCCGCGCATTGGGCGCAGCTCAAGCGAACGGGCAGGGCGTTCCGCTTCCAAACTTTGAGCTTAGTCAGATCGATCTCACGGCAGAGCCAACTTCTGGCACGCTGGAATTAGCCGCCGGCTTTGGCACTACGAGCGTTGAAACGAGCGGCGGCGGCAGCATTTCAGCCGTTTCGGTAGACTCCATTGGCAATATCTGCAACGGCAATATTTCCGCGACACCTTCATTGGTCGTCACGGTGTCGGATGAGCTGCCTTTTGCGCGTGTTTTCTTCAACGGTACAGCAGACTCTACCCTGATGGCTTTCCGCGATGACGGCGCCCATGTTTGCAATGATGACTCGAACGGGCAGTTGAACCCTTCTTTGGACTTCACTAACGCAGCACCGGGAACGTATGCGATCTACATCGGCTCGTTTGATGTATTGCAAACCGTTTCGGGAACGCTGGTTATTACCGAGGATCCTTCCGTTCAATCTGAAACACTGGGTTCAGTTCCGCTGATTGCACCCGCTGCCGGCGGCGGTGAATAGGGAGGATGAAGAACATGAAGCGCATATTTAGCATTCTACTGGTTGTCTCGCTGCTTACAGTTTTTGGCGTGTTCGGGGTTGTTCAGGCGCAAAACACGGCGCCTTGGTCAGCACAGTTCTACAATAATACGACGTTGAGCGGCAATCCGACGGCAACAGCCGCGATCTCATCGCTCAATGTCAACTGGGGAACCGGCAGCCCGGCCCAGGGCGTTGGCAATACAAATTGGAGCGCCCGGTTCGCAACCGATTCAGTGTTTAGTACGCCCGGATTTTATCTATTCTCAATTCTGGCGGATGATGGCGCTACCCTGCGCGTGAACAATGTTGTGTATCTGGATACCTACAGCGCGCCGCAGCCGGGTAAAACCCTGGCAGTGTTGGTTCCAATTCAGGCAGGATCAAACCATATTCAAGTGGACTTTTTACAACTGGGTGGTGTGGCCTACATCTTCGTGAACTGGTCATTCTCCAAGCCGCTGGATGGCGGCGGTGGCGGTGGTGGCGGCCCAGTAGTGATTGTACCGACGCCCGTTCCGCCGAACACCTTAGTGCCTTCGGCAACCTCTGTCACCACCGAGTTCGGCAACTACACGCCTTGCATCCAGCAGAATATTCACCAATCAAACTGCTTCACCAGCAATGGCGCATGGAATGCTCCAAATCTTGGGTCAATTCAAATGGAGCCGCAAATCGTGATCTGGGGTAACTGCACGCCGGACGCGGTTGTGAATCAGACCGTGTTTGTTGGTCAGCCGCCGCGTTCTACCACTTGCTCCAAGACCGAGGCCGGTTTCTTCATCACGCCAACCAGTTAGCACTTCCAGAAACAGTGTAGTTGGATCAACGAGCGCTATAGATTTTGTAGCGCTCGTTTTTTGTTTTAGCAGCACGCTCAGTATCCGCGCTCGCGGTTGAATACATTGAGCAGCGGGCGGTTTTCAACGTAGCGCCGTAAGTTTTCGATGAATACATTAGCGGCGCGCGCCGCATACGTCGTGGTCACCCCGGCAATATGTGGGGTGATAATCACGTTTTCCATGTTCCACAGCGGACTGCTTTTAGGCAGCGGTTCTTCAGAAAAAACATCCAGCCCCGCGCCGCGAATCCGATCGGCAGCCAGCGTAGAAATCAAGGCTGCCTCATCTACTAGATCGCCTCTCGCCGCATTGATCAAGATGCCCGTTTTCTTCATGGATGCCAGCACAGCTTCGTTGATCAGGTGATGCGTTTGTGTGGTGAGAGGCGCCAGCACAATCAGAAAGTCGCACTCCTGCGCCATTGAGGCGATTGCCTGAAATGGATAAATCCGGCGTGGAATCTCGCCATTGGGGTCGCCTGTGCCCGGTTCCCGGTAGGCTGGCCCTTCTTCGGGGTGCATCACGTCATGTTTGGCAGCCAGTACGGTCATGCCCAGCGCATCGCACAGGCGTGCCAGTTCACGGCCAATGCTGCCATAGCCGATGATACCAACCGTTTGACCGCGTAGGGGAGTCGGGGCAAAGGTTTCAATCGGGCCAACCGCCGCGTTACCGCGTTTGCCCGGCCATTCAGCGGCAGACTGATAGCGCAGCAGTTGCAGAAGCTGAAAGTTGAAGGCGGTCATCATCATCAGGCAGTATTCGGCCATGATGGTTGCGTGGATGCCGCTGGTGGTGGTCACTTCCACATCCTGCGCTTTGAAAATCGGCTCTTTCACCATGTGGTCTGCGCCAGCAGAGTGAAGTTGAATCCAGCGCAAGCGCGGTGCCTGTTCAGGCATTGGAAAATTGCGAATGGTGTACAGAATTTCCGCCTCAGCCCAAACTTTATCGGGAACAGTGCTGGTATAACGTTCTACTTTCAGACGCGGCGAGACAGCCCGGAAATCGGCGATCTCGGCATCGCTAAAATCGAAGGTAACGACCACATTGATAGGCCGCGACGGATCGTTAGGGGGAACACTCATCGGTTTTACTCCTGTTTTCGTAGCGCCAGCCTGATCGGGGTGTTAGAGTCTCCGTGTAGCAGCAAGGAGTTATGACAATGGCATTGATGGATGGCAAAGTGGCGCTGATTTTTGGCGTTGCTAACAAGAATTCTATCGCGTGGGGTATTACTAAGAAACTACACGATGAAGGCGCAGCAATATTGATGTCTTATGCCGGGGAAGTGCTGGAAAAACGCGTGTTCCCGCTGGCAGAAGAAATCGGCTGCACATTTGTAGAGCAGGCCGATGTGACCGATGATGCCCAACTAGACCGGCTCTTTGAGTTGGTCAAAGAAAAATACGGGCGCATTGACACCCTGGTGCATTGTGTGGCGTTTGCCAATCGTGATGACTTAGGCGGGCGTTTTGTTGATGTCTCTCGCGATGGCTTTAAGATGGCGCTGGACATTAGCGCCTACAGCCTGATTGCGATGGCAAAACGTGCTGAACCGCTGATGACTGAAGGCGGCAGCATCATGAGCCTGACTTACTACGCCTCTGAAAAAGTGATGCCCAAATATCATGTGATGGCAATTGCCAAGGCGGCACTGGAAACGATCACCAAATATCTCGCCAATGATCTCGGCCCTAAAGGGATTCGCGTAAACGCCATTAGTGCCGGCCCGATCAAGACGCTGGCAGCGGCGGGTGTTCCCGGTTTCCGGCTCATGCTCAAGTACTCTGAGAAAGCATCTCCCTTACGCAAACTGGTGACGCAGGAAGAAGTGGGCGATCTGGCGCTGTTTCTGGCAAGTGATATGAGCGCCTCAATCACCGGCGAGGTAATTCACATTGACGCGGGCTATAACATTCTCGGCATGACGCTGACGGACGAAGACCGCGAAGCGATAAATGACTAATTCAGGCAAGCGCTTATTTCAGAAGCAACGAAATCCGCAAATTGCCTTCCATGGCCTCACCTCATAATCCCCTCTCTGTGTACGGGGAAGCTAAACTAGGTGCAGCCGGGTGAGGTTTAATAGTTCACACAATTATGAAATAGGCTTCAAGCAGGCTTGAGCGAAATCGCAATGGACGAGATAGGCTCTCGTCCATTTTGTTTCAAAATGCGGTGAATGGCCCCAATTCCTGTATCTGTACCGGAACGCCATCCAGCCGTTCAGGTAGGCCGGTAATCGCCTCCGCTGCGGCTTCAGTTACGATGTGGGCACCGGGATCAACCATAATAATCACGCCAATCTCATCCGTATCATCATCATCGAAATGAATACTGCCCACCCCCACGCCGATCACGCCGGGCATTGCCAGCAGTATCGGTTCGTACTTTTTCTGAACGGCAACAGCCCGCTGCATTGCATCGTCTGCGGATGGCTGTGGTTCATGCTGATCGCTCATATTTCAATTCCCAGCGTGGTCAGTACCACGTCTATCGGTGTAAAGATGGTTGCCAGCGACGAGCCAGCAAACAGCAGGCCGACAGCGCGATTGTCAGCGGCATCCACGATCAGTGAGCCGCTGTCGCCCCCCTGACTCATCGGATCGGCAATGATCTGACCGACAAACTGCGCTTGCTTATTTCCCTGCGCGGTGGCATAGCCGACATTTACAGTCGCGTTGAGCAGCTTGATTGAGCCTTCAGTGTAGCCGGTTGTGCGCCCGTATTTACGGATGCGCATCCCTAATGTCGGCGTGGTGGTGGTATTCACAATCCCGATCTGCTGAATATCGTCACTAAAGAGGGCAGGATCAACCGGACGACCGACCGCGCAATCACAGGTATTTTGAGGCGCGGCCTGCGCAAGGAATGTCTGCGCCGTGAGAATCGGCGTTGGGCCAGAAATGCCAGCCGCCGCAGCCTGAGCTACCGAAACGGCCTGTACCCGTTTGCTGCTGCCGAATAACCCGGCAATGCTGTTGAGAAGCGAAACTAGGACGGTCAGAATGTCACAGGAAGCTCCCGGCGTGCTCGGCACTGTCGGGCTCGGCGTTGGGTCGGGCGTGGGTTCTGTAGGCGGGTCAATAGGTAAGCCAACCACTTCAGGCGTATTGAACTGTGAGTCGCCAATATATGCGAGCTTTACATAACGCTCCAGCTTGGCGACAACATCGGCCGGGTTTTGGCCGCCGTCCATCGCCGCAGGCTGCAAAATCGCATCTCCAAGCAGGGCATCATTGCAATTCGCCAGCACATGATTATTGGAAAGCACGAACAGGTCTCCGGTACGTTTGTCCTTAACCATTGTGCCCAGCGTGCCTGCTGTGATCTTGTAGTGGCCTATGCTGACGCCTGAGGGAATGACCGGACGAAAACGTTCCTTGGGCGTCTGGTTTGCCCACAACTGCCCGACTTCGAGCACATCTGTACGCAGTCCTTCAAGATCGCGGGGAATGATTTCTTCAGGATTCAGCGCGGCCAACGGTTTCTTGCGCTCGACCAGCACCACCACCGCGACTTCATCGGTGGGAACGCCATCCTTGTCTTTGTAGCCAACCCCCACGCCCACGACATTGGGCTTATTCAACAGTTCTTTTTCATGAAGCGACTGTGCTTCAAACGCTTGAAATTCAGACATTACCGTTTCTCCCGCGCTGTATCCTGCTGCTCAAGATAATCTTACTGCGTAATTGCAGAGTGCGCTGAAAAAGCCCTTATCCGGGAGTGGCGAAATAGCAGGATATGACCTTGACCTCACCCCTGCTGCGCTGCGCCTGGCTTCCC
>CAZBPB010000255.1:0-1959 GCA_964493565.1 uncultured Pleurocapsa sp.
GGCTAAACTCAATGCGCGCGGCAGCATTCGCGCTGGCGCAGCCTGCCGGCGCAAAAACGTCGGATGGCGCGCGCAATCTTGCCGGGGAATTACTGCGGCTGGCGGAAGCGAGAACCAGAGTATGATCGATCTTTCAGCGCTGATGTGGGTGCTTGCCATTCTCTTCTCGGTGCTGGGTTGGAATCGCGGCTGGAAACGCGAACTAATCGGCACAGCAGGCATTGTGCTGGCACTATTCGCGCTCTTTCAGTTTGACGCTTTGCTGCGTGGTACGCTGCTGGCCAATGTTGATGCCTCGCAAACTCTGCTGATCCAGATCATACTTTTTGCCCTTGTTGTCTTTTTTGCTTACCAAACCCGTACTGTGTTCGGCAGCGAACTCAAATCAGGTGGAGGCAGCGGCAGCGCGGGCCGTTCTGATTATCAAAACAGCGTGCTCGGCGCAATGCTTGGTTTCTTGAACGGTTATCTGATCTGGGGAACACTCTGGTATTTCATTGACATCAATGAATACCCGCTTGCGCCTTATGTGGTCGCTCCTGCGCCCGGTTCGCCCGCCGATACCGCTCGCAACTTGCTCCCGTTGATCGTGCTTGGCGGCGGTCCCGGTGGCAATGGCGACTTACTCGCCATCGCCGTCATCGTGCTCTTCATCGTTGTACTGGTGCTCATTTAGCTAATGCGTGAAAGTAAGGGTTAGAAGTAACCTCACGACAAGAACGGATACTGCGATTGTCCCTTTCATTCAATAACTTCCATTCACAACTTTTAACATTTCACCTTTAATCATATGCTCCCTTCCCCTCCTTCCCATATCCACTTAATCGGCATCGGCGGTGTTGGCATGTCCGCAATTGCGCGTGTGCTGTTGGAACAGGGCTACCACATCTCTGGGAGTGATCGCGCGCTGAACAGCTTCACTGAAGTCTTAGAACATGATGGCGCAACCATCTATGCAGGTCACGACGCCGTCCATATCATCGCGAATCCTCCCGACTGCGTTCTCATCTCATCGGCTATCAAAGGCAATCCTGAGGTCGAAGCCGCCGAAAAGCTCGGCATTCCTGTATACAAACGTTCAGATATCATTGCTGATCTGATGCGCGGGCAAATCGTGATCGCTGTCGCCGGGTCACATGGCAAGACCACCACCACCGCCATGATTGCCCACATCCTGATCGAAACCGGAGTGAACCCCGGTTATATCATCGGCGGCACACTCAAAACCACCGGCACCAACGCCTCAGCGGGGGGCGGCAAACTATTCGTGATCGAAGCCGATGAGTATGACTATATGTTCCTCGGCTTACGTCCGAATATCGCCGTCGTCACCAATATCGAATGGGATCACCCTGATTTCTTCAAAACACCGGAAGATTTTCATCAAGCTTTTATGCAGTTTATCGCTCTCTTGCCTGAGGATGGGCAGGCGATCTTCTGTGCAGACGATCCTGGCGCGTTGCAGATTCGTTATCGTTTCCGTGAAGTGCTAAGTGTTTGGGGGTACGGCGCGCTTGATTCTGGGGAGTGGCTGGTACGGGAGATTACGCAAATACCAGATAGCACTTCCTTCAAAATCATTAAAAATGGGCGGCAGCAGCTTGTTTGTGATGTCCACCTGCGCGTACCGGGTCAGGTAAATGTCTTGAACGCGGTCGCTGCTATTCGCGCAAGCCAGCAGGTCGGCATCCAGCCGCAGGTAGCCGCCAATGCACTCGCCACCTTTTCCGGCGTTGGTCGGCGCTTCGATGTGATCGGTGAAATCAACAATATTGCCGTCATTGATGACTATGCGCATAATCCGGCAAAAATCCGCGCCGTTCTTGAAGCTGCCCGTTCCCGCTACCCGGATCGCCAGATCTGGGCGATCTGGCAGCCGCATACGTACAGCCGCACAAAAACGTTTATGCCACAGTATTCGCAATCTTTCGCCCACGCCGATCATGTGCTGGTCACGGA
>CAZBPB010000255.1:1969-5902 GCA_964493565.1 uncultured Pleurocapsa sp.
CGCCCGTGAACAGGGGGTAAGCTTTCCCGGCATCACTGGCGAAACTACTGCCAGCGCAATTCAGCATTCAGACGCACGCTTCACGCCTTCATTTGAAGCCGCTGTCCAAACTTTGCTGGCAGAAGTAGCATCACCCGCCGCCATCGTACTAATGAGTGCTGGTGATGGGAATAGAATTGGGTACGAATATCTTAACCTTCTAAAATTACAGGATGACGCAAATGTTGAGGGCAGTTCATGACTTTCCCATCAGCATTCCTGCCGTACCTCCGCACGAACGAGCCGCTGGCAAAATATTCCGCCCTGCGTCTTGGCGGCCCCGCTGAGTGGCTGTACGTCGAGAACAACTCCAGCGAACGCCTCGTGGAAATACTCTCAGCCGCGTGGGCGGCAAATATACCCACGCGTATCCTCGGGGGTGGAGCAAACGTGCTTATCAGCGATAAAGGCGTTCGCGGGTTAGTGGTCATCAATCGCATCGCGCAGGCAGAATTTAGTGAAAACAGCGTATCAGTAAGCGGCGGTCACGGACTCACAGTACTCGCCCGCAAGTGTGCAAAACGTGGATTATCTGGCCTCGAATGGGCAGCCAGCGTTCCCGGTACCGTAGGTGGCGCAGCAGTTAACAACGCTGGCGCGCACGGCGGAGATATGTCTCGCAGCGTGTCTTCGCTAAAACTCCATGATTTTGCGCAGGGGATTGTCACCCTGTATAACCCCGACCTCGCCTACGATTACCGTTCTTCATCGCTCAAAAAACGCGCGGATCGCCGCTTTGTGGTGCTAAACGTTACGCTTACGCTTCAGCCCACCGATCCAGCAGTCGTTTCCGCCACCATGGACGAATTTGTCGCCTACCGCAAAAGTACTCAGCCGCCCGGCGCAAGTCTCGGCAGCATCTTCAAAAATCCTTCCGGAGATTACGCTGGTCGTCTGATAGAAAGCTGTGGGCTAAAAGGCTATACGCTCGGCGGCGCCCAAGTTTCGCCCAAACACGCAAACTTTTTCATCAACTATGACCGGGCAACTGCCTCAGATTATCACGCGCTCATCGAACATGTGCGCCATGTCGTTACACAGAAAACAGGGATAACCCTCGAGCCAGAAGTAGAATTTGTTGGCGACTGGTAAGAAAAACGTTGTACCTCTTAATTGGTTCTAGGCAATCTTTTCGTGTATGATTCTTCCATACTCTTGGTTCTCTAAATCGGTGATTCCCGCGATGGCATCCAGCACCCGCGAAACTCGCCGCGCAGCCCGCCCCGCGTCAGAGCGTTCGCGCACCTCTGGCAGAAACCCCGCAATTTATCGGGGGGCAAATGCCAGCGTTGACTCTGGGGAGCGTCCCGCGCCGCAGCAGGTGAATAATCGCACGAACGTGCCCTGGCGTCTGTTCAGCGGGTTGATCGTTGCCAGCTTGATCATCTTGCTCGTAGTGTTCTTTTCAACCGACGTGTTTTATGTCCACAGCGTGGCGGTTGGCGGGCTGGAATACCTGAATGACCGTGAGGTGTTCGCGCTTTCTGGCATCGCTGGAGTGCATATTTTCTGGATTGACCCGCAGCAGGTGCGTCAGAACTTATTGCAATCCCCCTCCGTTGCCGATGCGCAAGTGAACATCGGTTGGGGCAGTCCGATGGTGCAGCTCATCGTCGAAGAGCGCGAACCGGCGCTGGTTTGGGAACAGGCAGGTATCGCCACCTGGGTTGACGTGAATGGGCGCGTTATGCGCCAGCGTACAGAGCGTCCAGATTTACTGCGTATCTCTGCAGATACCCTGATGGATGGCCCGCCCGGTGCGAGTGTAAGCACCGATGTCATTGCCGGGGCGCTTCAGCTTCAATCATTGCTTCCGGAATTGCACATGCTGCGCTATCACCCGGATTTTGGTTTGGGTTTTAACGACAGTCGGGGTTGGGAAGTGTGGTTAGGCATTGGGAATGGAATGCCCGAAAAGCTGGCTTTGTATGCAGATATTGTTGAAGATGCGGTCAGCCGTGGTGTAACCCCGCGTGCTGTCTATGTCATTAATCCTGATCGTCCCTGGATTTCGACGTTTTAACTTTAAGGAACTTTCTGCAAGACTATGGGTGATTTAGTCGTCGGCATTGATATCGGCACAACTAAAGTTTGTACAATTGTCGGAGAAGTGCGTCCGGAAGATATTTTTGTCGTCGGCCTTGGCATTGAGCCGGGTCGTGGCTTGAAAAAAGGCACCGTCACAGATATGACTGCGCTTTCAGCAGCGATTGCTGCCTCGGTACATAAAGCCGAGCGAGTTAGCGGTTACGATATCAGTCGTGCATTCATCAGCCTTGCCGGAAGCCACATGGCATCTATCAACAGCATCGGCACTGTGGGTTTGGTCGGCAATCGTGGTGTTAGCACGACCGATATGGACAGGGCTATCGAAAATGCTCGCGCTATTGCCATTCCGCACAGCCGCGAAGTGCTGCATGTGGTTCCACGTTCTTATTCTCTGGACGGTCAGGAGCATATCCGCAACCCGCTGGGTATGCACGGCTTCCGATTGGATGCGGAAGTTCATATCATCACCGTTGCCACGTCCAGTGTTGCCAATCTTGAACAGTCGGTACAGGCCGCAGGTGTTTTCCCGGATCGATTTATTCTGAATCCGTTGGCTTCAGGGGATTGTGTATTAACTGAAGTCGAGCGCGATATGGGCGTAGTCGTCATTGATATTGGCGGCGGCACCACCGATATGGGCATCTTTGTAGAAGGCACCATCTGGCACTCGGCGGTCATTCCCGTCGGTGGCGATATGATCACCAACGACATCACCCATTGGATGCATGTTCCCTTTGAAGTTGCCGAAGCGGTCAAAGTGCAGCATGGCTTTGCCAGCGAAAAAGACGTTAGCGCCAGCGAAACGTTTCTTGTCCAGCCATTTGGCGAAGGAATGCCAACCGAAATCAAGCGCAGCGATCTTGCAATGGTAGTCGAAGCGCGTGTGAGCGAGATTTTCGAACTGGTGCTCAACGAAATCAAGCGTTCAGGTTACGATGATCTGCTCCGGGCTGGCGCAGTGCTCACCGGTGGGTGCGCCTTGCTGCCCGGTATCCGTGAACTGGCTGCCGAAGTGCTTGGTTGTCCGGTACGTATCGCCCGCCCCGAAAAGCTGACGGGCATGGTAGATGCTCTCCGCAGTCCCGCCTTCAGTACCAGTATCGGGTTGCTGCGGCTTGGCTTACAAATGGATACGTTGAGCACTGCATCTCCGATGAGCAACGGGGGCAGCCCATCAAAAGGCATCGGCAAGCGGCTTGGCGATATGTTCAAACGACTGCTGCCTGATGAACATTAGCCTGTTGCGTTAGAAAAACAGGCACATAGGGATTTAGTCCGATTTAAGACCTATTAGCAGGCAAATCCTGCGTATAGAATCAAGTTTCAACACCCTAAAATCATAACCATTTTGAAAGCTGTATCATACAATTTCCAAACATTTCTCATCTAAATCGGGTGTTCTCTTACTAAATCATAATTCTTCTCTTAGATTGGACGTCTTTTTTCGCAAATTATTCGTTATTTTGGGGACAGCGTGCATTGCAACTGTGGGAAAAATTGGGTAAAGTTGCGTTAAGTCTAAATTGCTTAAAAAGTCAGTACAATGAAGTTGCACCACGCACTGCGATCCTGTTCTGGGGAAGACTGAACTTACGAGGAAAGCACCTATGGATATGCTCACTCCGGGCGAGAATTTTGCGGCGATCAAAGTGGTCGGTGTAGGGGGTGGCGGCAGCAATGCTGTCAACCGTATGATCAGTGAAGGTCTGGGGGGCGTTGATTTCATCGCCGTCAATACTGATAATCAGGCATTGATGCTCTCCAAAGCCAAAACGCGTGTGCGCATTGGCGACAAGCTAACACGTGGTTTGGGTGCGGGCGGCAACCCGGAGATCGGTCGCAAGG
>CAZBPB010000256.1:0-5893 GCA_964493565.1 uncultured Pleurocapsa sp.
AGAGGCCCAAACTGAGGAAGGTGCCCAGCGGTTGCCACAGCCCCAAACGGGGCAAATAAAACAAACAGGCCATTCCCCCCAGTCCCAAAGGAATACAGCTCAACAAGACCCGCCCCAAATGCAGCCAAGAAGCCCGTTCAAACCAAGGGCCAATCCGGCGGCGCAGCAAAAGTGTCAAGACCAAAAAATTCAAACCTGTCGAAAGGGAGGCCGCCAAAGAGACCCCTCCCACCCCCATGCGGGGAGCCAAAAGCCAACTAAAGACAAACATACCGATAATCGAAACAAAGGTTGTGAGAAAGGGAATGCGCGCATCTTGTAAGGCATAAAAAACCCGAATCAACAGATCGCGAATGGCATAGGTGGTAATGCTGAGCGAAAGAAAGAGCAAGGCTTGGTGGGTCAAAGCCGTGTCTTCTGCTGTAAAATTGCCCTTTTGGAATAAAAAAGCAATTAAAAATGGGCCCCAAAAGACCAGCATCAGGGTAACAGGCAATGTGATCAACAAAATCGGACGCAGGCCCTGATTGAGTTTTTCTTTGAGACTGACATAACCATCATTGGCCTGAGCCACAGAAGAGAGCAAGGGCAAAAGGGGTACGAGCAAAGCCGTTAAGAGAATGCCCAAGGGCAATTGCAAGAGCCTGTTGCCCAATTGAAAGGCACTGATGCCTTTGTCGGCAGCCCCGGCAAAGAAATAGATCACAAAGAGGTTGATTTGTCCGACCGTTGAGCTCAACATGGCGGGAAAGAGCAGATGCAATAAGCTGTGAAAAAGCGGATGTTTAAAATTGATCCGCAAACGCCGGGGCCGAAAGCCACGCAAGAGCGGAATCAGCTGTAATAAAAGCTGGCAAACGGCCCCGATCAGGGTGCCCCAGGCCAAAGCCTGGGCCTGAACCAAACCAGTGCTGTGGGGCCCCGCAAAAAAGACCAAGGCCAAAATGATCGTTAAACTGGCCATAATCGGGCTCAGGCTGGGGGTAAAAAATGATCTGCGCAGATTTAAAACCCCATACGAAATGCCGATCAAACCCGAAAGCAAAAACATCGGAGCCATAATCTGCAATTGCAGAACCGCCAAATTGGCGGTTTCCGGAGAAAGACTTTTCCAGAGCCCAATCACGGGCGCTGCGGCAAAATAGAGCCCGCAGGCAATCGCTCCCATCAGCAAGGTCGTGAACAAGAGGGTGGTATCCAAGACCGTCTGATAGGTCTCTTGATCCCCCTCTTCCCAGGGACGGGTCAAGGTCGAGATCACTGCAGAATGAAAAGGGCCATTGAGGCCCCCCAGCATCAATAGTGCAAAGCTGCCGGGGATCATATAAGCGGTGTTATAGGCATCGGTCACAATGCTTAGGCCACAATAATAGGCAAAGACCATGTCACGCAAGAGTCCCACCCCTTTGGAGAGCAGGGAGAGAATCGCAATTAAACTGGCAGCACGCAAGATTGACATGGTTTAGCTTGGCAGGCCCTTAAATTAATAATGTGTTAAGTGTAGCGTTTTAAAATTAAATATGCCGGGTTTTATGTTATATTTTTGTTAAGTGGGTAAAGTTTCTTCAGGGAGATCCCTGATAATGGCACAAGGAAAAGTATAACTTTAAACCCAATCGCTGAATATGAAATAGCCATTTCATAATAGGTTCTGAAAATGAAGAGGAGAAAACTCACATGGGATTAGGTGATTTAAGCTTTGCAGCCGTAGCCTCCCTGCGTTCAATCGATGAATGGATCGCGGTCTTAAATTCAAATATGGCTGGGGCTGGCCGTGTGGGCTACAAAGCAACCCGTGTTAAATTTGAAGGTGGCGCAGTCACAACCGGAAAACCCACTGTAGCCCCCCGTCTCGGTGTGCATATCGCAGAACAAAGTCTGGGCATTGTCGAAACCACCCGCCGCCTGAAAGAGGCGCAGGAAACGCCAGATTCCCCTGAAGACCTTGCCAGACTGCCGATGCTGACGCTGGCTGATCTTGAGTGGCAGGGCAAAACCATCCCGCTGGAAACGCTGGCGCTGCAGGGGACGCCGGTGCTGTATCACGATCTTTTTACCAACGGTATCACTTATCTGGATGTTGGCTTCAATTTGCGCGCGCTGCCGCAGGAATACCTACCCTATGTCAGCCTGTTCAGCCGCGCGCTGGTGGAGATCGGCACCGAAAGCGAAAACTTCGTCAAACTGTCGCAGCGTATTGGTCGCGAGACGGGCGGTATTCACCCACAAACCTTCACCTCGGCGGTGTTTGACAGCGAACAGGCGGTTGCGTGGCTGTTCCTGCGCGGCAAAAGTACCGTCGCGCAGACGGAAGCCATGCTCAATATCCTGCGCGACGTGCTGCTGACGGTGAAGCTGGATAATCAGGAACGCTTCCATCAGCTAGTGCTGGAAGAAAAAGCCAGCGAAGAGGCAGGTCTTGTGCCGCAGGGGCATCGTGTAGTGCTGGGGCGTGTGCGCTCGCATCTGACTGAAGCTGGATGGGTTGACGAGCAGATGGGCGGCATTCGCTATTTATACTTCCTGCGCGAACTGGCAGAAACTGTTGAAAAAGACTGGGCGCTGGTGCTGGAAAAACTGGAAGCCCTGCGCCGCATCCTGCTGAATCGCGGCAATATGCTGGTCAATGTGACGCTGGATGCTGCCAGTTGGGAAACGATCCAACCTGCGCTTGACAGCTTCCTTGCCGGACTACCCGTCACCGATACCGCGCCAGCAGGCTGGACGCCAGCGTTGAAACAGGTAGATGAAGGGCTGACCATTCCCGCTAAGGTTAACTATGTGGGCAAAGGCGGCAGCCTGTACAAACTCGGCTATCAGCTTCACGGCTCGGTCAGCGTGATCACCAATTTCCTGAATACCGCCTACCTGTGGGATAAGATACGCGTACAGGGCGGCGCATATGGCGGCTTCTCGGTCTTTGATCAACATTCCGGCGTATTCGCCCTGCTTTCATACCGCGATCCAAACTTGACCAGCACCGTCGCTAACTACGATGGCGCTGCCCGCTATCTGCGTGAGCTGGATTTGTATGCGGATGAACTGACCCGAAACATCATCGGCACAATCGGCACGCTGGATGCCTACCAACTGCCCGATGCCAGAGGTTTTACCTCAATGGTTCGCTATCTGGTTGGCTACACTGACGAGCGCCGTCAGAAATACCGCGAAGAGGTGCTGAACACGACTGCCGAAAATTTCAAAGCCTTTGGTGACACGCTGGAAGTTTTCAATCAGGGCGGCGAGGTGGTGGTGCTGGGTTCGGCAGAAGCCATTGACAAAGCCAATGCCGATTGGGGCAATCTGCTGCAAGTTTCAAAGGTGCTGTAAACCTCACCCTGCTGCGCTTAGCTTCCCCTCTCCTCAGCCGCGCGCGGCTGAGGAGAGGGGATTGAGGGGTGAGGTTGCTTCTAAAACATCCCCACACGCTCCAAAAACGCCTGCACCGCCCGATTGAACAGGTCGGGGTGTTCCATATTGGGCATATGCGCGCTGTCTGGCAGTACCACTTTTTGCGCGCCCGGCATTTCCACAGCCATTACATCGCCTGCTCGCAAAATTTCAGGATGATCCAGCGCGCCATCAATGATCAGCGTTGGAACATTGATCTCGCTCAGGCGGGTTGCAGCCGGCGGATCAAGTGGGTTTAGCGGCTGCATATCGGCAAAAAATGTGCCGCGCTCCACAAAAATACGGTTCATCTCACCTACCTGCTGGCGCACATCGGCATCCACTTGATCCGGCTCGCGGTACATGCCGTCAACCCAGATGCGAAGCTGCAATTCAGAGGTTTTATTAAGCTCGCCGTTTTGTGCCGCCTGAATCATCTCCATCAGGTAGCGCGGCGGTTCACCCTGCATTTCAAAGGCAGTTGGTATAGATGAAACTAGCACCAATGCCAGCGGGAAATCCGGATGTTCCAGCGCAAAATCCAGCGCAATTTCGCCGCCCATTGAACAGCCAACCAGCACCGCGCGCTCGATTTGCAAATGCGCCAGCACCCGCGCCAGATCATCGCGGTGGCTAATCGGGTTTTCGATAGGAGATGATTTGCCGTAGCCGCGCATGTCAAAGCGCACCACGCGGTAATTTTCCGCGAAGAATGCCCACTGCGTATCCCACATCCGGCTGTCTACAAATCCTGCGTGATTGAAGACGATGGCTCTGCCTTCGCCCGCCGTTTCGTAATAGATGCTGCCGCCTTCTACATCAATCGTGCCGCTGTTGGTTTGCATTCAAACTATCCTCTCTATATTTGGTTGTCATTTATGCCTTAATGTACACCTGTGGGAACCGTGTGATGCGCTTCGTAGGCGTGCCTTGCCCGCTTTTCCTCCCCTCTCTGTGTACGGCTGAGGAGAGGACATGTTCTCAAATATAAGCGAGAACGCCGCATCACATTTGTTAGTAGGGGCAAGGCATGAGCGTGTTTCATCATTGTGCAATTGATGAAACCTCACCCCGCTGCACTGCGTTTAGCTTCCCCTCTCCGTGCACGGCTGAGGAGAGGACATGTTTGGAGGGGGGGTTGAAAAATAGGGAGTTCATCGTTCAAACTGGAAATCGACCAAGAAACCCAGTGAGGAACGATGAACTACAAACTACTTTACCAATTAGAGCAGCACTTGTCAGCCCATCTACCGTGTTTCAATGGTTGGCAGCAGCAAAATGTAAGCCTGTTTAGCTATGGGGTGATTCAAGCGGAGAGCTGTCAGCAAGGGGCGATTGCGCGGGCAGTGAACTGTGGGGAACAGGTAGAGAGTACGGCACGACGCTTTCGCCGCTGGCTCGCTAATGAAGCGCTCGACCTGACCGCCTTTTTCGCCTGCTGGAGTCGCTGGGTCGTTCAGCGTGTAGGGGAAAGGCAGATCACGCTGTTGGTGGATGAGACGAAACTCCATGACCGGATTGGGGTGATGATGGTTGGGTTGGCGTGGGAAGGGCGGTGTTTGCCGCTGGCGTGGCGGACTTACCGCGCCAACCGCCAGACAGACTATCCCGCCGAAGGCCAAGTGGAGCTGATTCGCGCCCTGCTGGAAAGCGTGAAAGCGGGCATTGGTGAGGGCTACAAGGTCTTAGTGTTAGCCGACCGGGGAATCGGCTGCTCGCCTGCCTTGTGTCGGGTGGTGGAGGCCTTAGGCTGGCAGTATCTGTTTCGGGTCACCTGCCAAACCAAACTGGTGACTGACGACTGCGACTATACCATTGCCCGACAAGTCCAACCGGGTGAGGTATGGCAGCAGTCGGGGCGTATCTTCAAGCAGCGCGGACGGATACCCGCGCATGCCCGGGCGCTGTGGGGTGTGGGCTACAACGAACCCTGGGCGCTGGTGACCAACGATGCCCGCCTGACCGGTCACGAGTACGCCCGACGCAACTGGCAGGAGCAGTGTTTCCGTGACCTGAAAAGTGGCGGTTGGCAGTGGGGCGATAGTCGCCTGCGCTCCCCGCAGCATGTCGCCAACCTGCTGGTGCTGTTGGCCCTTGCCTACACCTGGATGGTCGCCCTCGGCAGCCAGGCCGTTGCTGCTGGCATCGCCCAACCGCTCGTTCGTCGTCCCGACGGTTCGCTTCGGCGGCTCTGGAGCTTGTTTCGGGAAGGCTTGCGCTACTTCGTGCAAGTTGTTCAACGCCAAACCCTATGTCTAGGATTAACCTTTATCCCAGACATAAGGTTCACTTGAAAACATGTCCTCTCCTCAGCCGTGCACGGAGAGGGGATTGAGGGGTGAGGTCAAAAGCACTTGAGCGACGATCTGGTTGACGAGTTACGACAGCTTGCCAGAAAATGGGAAGCCGCAGCGCATGAATTTCAAACCCGCGCGCGCATCGAAAAAGCCGGCGATATTCACACCGCCTATTATTATCGCGGCGTGGTTGATACCTATCAGCG
>CAZBPB010000257.1:0-1100 GCA_964493565.1 uncultured Pleurocapsa sp.
GCCGAAAGCAGCACGCACACGTTCAGCGCCCGGCTTGGATAGCAGCTTACCCAACATCGCTGTAGAAATATCCACGCCAAAATACTGACCTGAATATTGAGCGGTTAAGGGTAATGCAATGCGCCCTGTGCCAACGCCAATTTCCAGGATCGAAGCTTGCGCGTCGAGCGGGTGGGCTTCAAGAAACAGGTGTGTAGCAGATTCTTCCAACCCTTTCGGAAAAGCCCGGGTCTCATCGTAATAATCGGCGGCGCGGTCAAAATTTACTGAAAGATTCTCATTGGTCATTAAAAACCTACCCTAATGCTTCTACAAGCATCAGGTATTATTGCGCGTCAGATAAAACTCGACAATTCAGGAAGTAGGCATGGAACTCTATATCATCCGTCATGGGCAGAGCACCAACAATGCGCTGCCAGAAGACCAACCGCGCATTCAGGATGCCCCGCTTACCGAGCTTGGCTTGAAGCAGGCAGAGCGACTAGCCGCTTATCTTGCCGATGGCAGCAATCGTGATCCCCGCTACAGCCCGTCAACCGGCTATGCTGAACGTGAAGACGAAAAAACTTTTGGGATTACCCATCTGTATTGCAGCCCGATGCACCGCGCCTTACAAACAACCCGTCCGGTGGCTGCCGCGCTGGGATTAAAGCCAGAAATCTGGATTGATGTTCACGAACACGGCGGTGTTTATCAAACCACGCCGGATGGCATCATCGGGTTTCCGGGATACACGCGACCACAGGTGATGATTGATTTTCCTGACTTCGTGATTCCGGATGCGTTGACTGAAGTAGGCTGGTGGGATGTGGCACTGGGCAATGAACCGTACCATACCGCCGCGGGACGGGCGATAAAAGTGGCTGCTGAACTGCGACGGCGTGCCGTTGAATCCCCTTTGCAGCCAGATGGTAGGCCGACGCGTATTGCCCTGATCAGCCACGGCACCTTTATTGATGCCCTGATCAAGGCGCTGTTAAACCAACTGCCGAGCCGCAGCTTTTTCTACTTGAAATACAATACCGGCATCACGCGGATTGACTTTGTGGAAAAAGATCGGCTGCTGCTGCGTTACATCAACCGCGTACCCCATCTGACAC
>CAZBPB010000257.1:1110-2476 GCA_964493565.1 uncultured Pleurocapsa sp.
AGCGGTTCTGGCACAACTTTGCTGAACCAACTATCGCGCCGCGCGCATCCTGGCGTTACCTGCTGCATTCTGAAGTGTTAAAACAATCAGGCGTGGGTGTGCTTGAGGGGATGAACGCGGGTGCAGATTTGCGTCAGGCGCACGAATCCGGACGTACCGTCGCCGGGAGACGACGATGGCAAATAACCGTTTACTTCAGTCATTACATCACCTCTCGGCAGATGAAGCGCAGCAGTTCTTTGGCGACGAATGTACCTTAGACGATCCTGATCCCGCGAACCCGCTGGCAGATGTAAAGCGGGTGGCGCTGTTTGCTGAAGCGTTTTTGCCGAAAGTTGACGGCGTTTCCAAAACAGCATTTTTGACGCTGCGGTATCTTCAGCGAACCGGGCGCGAAGTGCTGGTTTTTGCGCCGGATATTGCGCCACATTCTGTGGGCAATACCCGCGTGATTCCGCTGCCTTCGGTGGGCTGGCACAAAGCACCGGAATCGCGGTTGGCGCTGCCGCATCCAGCCGTTGCTCAGCATCTTGCCGGATTCAAGCCCGATCTCATCCATTTGTTTAGCCCGGCGCTGCTTTCGCTGACCGGCATGACCGTCGGTCGCCAGCTTCGAGCGCCCATTGTTGCCAACTACCAGACCGACTTACCGGCATATGCCAATCACTACAATCTCCATTTCATCAGTCCTGCTGTCAAAGAGGCGCTGCGCTACTTGCACAACCACTGCCATTTGACGTTAGTGCCTTCTCACTGGACGGCCAACCAGCTACGCAGTGAGGGATTCCGGCGGCTGCGGCGTTGGGGGCGGGGCGTGAATGCGCGCCATTTCAACCCTGAACGACGTTCGGCGGAATGGCGCGCAAAGCTGCTTAACGGGCGCGACCGGGACTCGCTCGTGTGCATTTATGTGGGGCGGCTTGCCAACGAGAAGCGGGTAGATTTGCTGCTGGAGGTGGCGAAAACGCCGGGTGTGGCGCTGACCATCATTGGTGATGGCGGCATGCGAGGCGAGCTTGAAATGCAGTTCGCAGGTACAGGCACCTATTTTATGGGAACTGTGTACGGCGACCAACTGGCGAGTGCCTATGCCAGCGCCGATGTTTTTCTGTTTACCGGGGTTTGCGAAACCTTCGGGCAGGTGGTGCAGGAAGCGATGGCCTCGGCGCTGCCCTGTGTAATCGTAAATCAGGGGGGGATTACCGATCTAGTCGAAGATGGTATAAACGGCTTTGTTCGCCCGCTTGATCCATTCGCATTGGCGAACGCGGTGATGACGCTGCGGGATAATTGCCATCTGCGCGCCCAAATGGCATCGGCTTCACGCCGGATGGCCGGGGCTAACCCGTGGGAAGCTATTATGGGG
>CAZBPB010000257.1:2486-5862 GCA_964493565.1 uncultured Pleurocapsa sp.
TGGAAGGCCACTATCGTGAGGCGATTGCCATCAATGATCGCCTGAACCGGCGGATTCCGGCACAAACCGGCTTATTGGGTAAAATCATTCAACCGCGACACGTACCCTTTACGAGGAAGATTGATGATCGGGTCTCCTAATACGCCGCTCAAAACGGTTGCTTTGATTGCCCACGATAACAAAAAAGACGAGATGATTGATTTTGCCGGTCAGTATAAGGACGTACTGGCGAAATATCATCTGGTTGCAACAGGTACAACCGGACGGCTCGTTGCGGAAAACACTGGATTGGATGTGGAACGGATGCTCTCTGGCCCGCTGGGCGGCGATGCCGAGATCGCGGCGCAGGTGGCAGAAGGAAAAATTGCGGCGGTATTCTTCTTCATAGATCCGCTGGGCAAGCATCCGCACGATCCCGATATCAATACCCTGCTGCGTATCTGTAATGTATACAACGTGCCGCTTGCCACCAATATGGCGACGGCGGCGTTCATCATTTCAGAGAAAAGGCTGTAGGCAATCGGGCTTTGCCACGCCTTATGAAGTCGGTACTTTTATAGTGATGTGAAAGCGCCGCGGTTATCCCCGCCTTTGCGCGCGTTTGACCGCCCACACTAGAATCTGGTCAGCGAGATAGGCTTGCAGGAAGCAGAAGATCACCAGCGCCAGCCCGATGAAAATGCTGTACGGCACAGTCGCCCAGATTTCACCTGCGCGCCCCAGATACAGCAGCCCCAGTCCCCAATCACCGAACGCCGATGCTCCGAACATCAACATCCACGCAAGCGGATCGCTGGTTTGAAGCTGCCCGGCAAGGAACTGGTTGACACCATAAAGCAGGGCAGCGGTTACGCCGACCCGTACTAGAATCAGCAAAAGCTGAAGCAGCACATTATAGGTGCGCTGCTGTACGGCAGTGGAGATGAACAGCCCTAAGGATGCGTCTATGCCGGTCGCTGTTATCGGCAGAAGTATTGAGGCGGTCATTTGTAATGCCAGCAGCAGCACTGCCACGATCACTCCAACTTCAGGGATCACGCCGTTGATTAGCAGATCAATATACCGCCCCTGAAATGAGGTCAGATCGTAAAGCATACAGGCGAGCAATATCACTCGCCCGACGATGATCACCCCTAACAATCCGCGCAGACGGTAGAACACAGATGCCCAGCGTGTGCGTAAAACCAGATCCGCGCCGCCGGAAGTTGCCCGCAGATTATCCCAGTGCTGCAAACGCTGTTCGCGGCTGACGGTGCCTGTAGTAAGTAATAACGCGGCGATGCTCAGCAGGATTTGCAGCAGCAGTAACGGGAAGTACAGGATGCTATTTATTGCTTCAACGGGATAGCTGCCGGGCTGTGCGCGCAAGAAGTTCGTCGCCAGCATATAGCCAACCAGCAGCAGCACCGCGCCAAGCGCCAGCACCCCAAATGCGCGCAGCAGGCGAACCCCCCGTGAAGGCGGCGCGCCTCGTGAGAGCTGATACTTCATCACTGGATTGTCGGCGCGTGCCCACGCAGGCAGGGCGGGGAAGAGGCGGCGCATGATGGTCACGTCAAAATACCTCGCCTAGTCAACTTCAGAGATAATGTCGCCAATGGCCTGTTCTATGGCGCCGAACGCCTGCTGCCAGCGGGAACGGTCAATCGGGATAGTCTGGTTAGAACGAATATAGTGAATATATACGTCCATATCATCCAGCACAAGCAATTCGGCAGCAGCGTGCGCGTATACTGAAACCTGAAAAACGTCACGTTCAATCTGACTGCCAGACAGATTGTTTCCAGAGACAGCCGCAGTTTTATAATCAATCAATCCCCACGTGCCATCGCTGCGTTGAAACACTGCATCAATCGTTCCGTGTATCGTATGCTGCCCCAACTGAAGCACGAAGGGTAGTTCGCGGAAACACTGTTTCGCCGCAAGCACCTGCTGGTAAATGGCTGATTTGCGGACAGATAACACTGAAGTTTGTGCGCGTTGAACGGCAGCGATGCGATCCTGCTCTCGAACCAGCCCCAATTCCCACGCCTCGCTTAACAGGCGGTCAAATAGATCTGTTTGCAGATTCGCGCCCGTATCCCAGCGCAAGGCGCGATGAATCAATTCACCAACGATTACGCCGGAAATGCGTCCCGGTTCTGTCACGGCACGGCTGACCACAGCCGCGCCAGTTTGTAAATTTTCTGCGCGCCAGCGGGTGCGCGTGAAAAGGTGCTGCGAAGGATCGCCATATACGTATTCGCTCAGGGTCGCTAAAGCGGTTGCCCGCACACCTTGAACGCGGGGCTGGTAAAGCGGCACAGGCGCGAGAAGCGGCGGCATTTCGGGGGTAATTGTGTTGTCAGTGCGCAAAAATGGCGGGCTGATTTGAGGCTGCGCTGTTTTACGCCCGGATTCTGTATATTCAGGAAATATCACCCGGCCTTCTCCCCATTCACCTTGAAATGGGAGAATTTCAACAGCCTCATTCTCTGATGGCGCGGCTTCAAAACGCAGCGATGAGCGCAACAGCGAAACCCAGTCGTCTTTTTCGGACTTGTCTTCGCCAGAAACAATCAGCAAGTCCTGCGCGCGGGTTGCGGCAACGTAAAGAAGCCGCCGCGATTCCGCATCTTCGCGTAAGTTTTCCAGATAGGCAGCGCGGCGATAGGCGAATGATTGCGGAACTTTGCCGCTGTCATCTTCGCCCTGTAACTTACACACCCAGCCCAGATCGGGATCGTTTAAGAGTGAGCTAGTGATGCCGCGCCTGCCCATGTTGGCGGCATCGGCAATAATCACTGCCGGAAATTCCAGCCCTTTGCTGGCGTGAACCGACATAATCTGCACAGCACCCTCAACGCTGACCACAGCTTCGCTTTCGCGTACTTCCAGTTCGGTCAGATTTTGCACGGTGCGGGTGAAGGTGCTGATGGACTGTCCTGCCGCGCCGGGCTGCATTGCCAGAGCAACCAGCTTTTCCACATTCATCCGGCGGCGCGCGCCATCGGGTAGGGCAGTTAAGACCGCAAGATAGCCTGTTTCATCCAGCGCAAGCTGCATTAACCCGGCGATGCTGATACGCCCGCTTAATGCGCTCAGTTTTTGCAGCGTTTTTCGGGCAAAAGCGACAGTTTCAAGATTCTGTGCGGGGATGCGTTTACTGCCGGTCATCAGTGCGTCCCATAAGGGGATACGCCTCGCGTCTGTATGTTCCGGCAAGCGCAGCGCAAGCAGGGTTTCATCGCTGAAGCCGAACAACGGCGAACGCAGCGCCGAGGCCAGCGCCAGCCCATCATTCGGGTTGTGCAGGGCGATCAGCAAATGCAGCACATCCCAGACTTCGGGGCGGTCATAGTAGCTTCTGCCGCCGAGGGTTACATACGGGATGCCC
>CAZBPB010000258.1:0-1364 GCA_964493565.1 uncultured Pleurocapsa sp.
ATTGGCAGCCCGATTGAACCCTCACGATTTTCGCCGTGAAAAGGGTTACAATGCGAAGCCGTAGGCATTTCGCTCATGCCAAAGCCTTCCAGCAGTTTCCCCCCGCTCAATCGTTCAAATTCGCGCTTGGTGGCTGGAGAAAGCAGCGCTGAACCGCTAATACAGCCGCGAATTGACTGCAAACTAACTTTTCCTGATACCACATCAGGATGATTATTCACAGCGTTATACAGCGCGGGAACCCCCATAAAAAGTGTTGGTTTGAAAGCATTAATCACATCAATCAAATCGGGAATATCACGTGCATTTGGCACCATTACAATCGTAGCGCCCACTGAAACTGCAAATCCAACAACTGTGACCATACCGTAAGCATGGAACATCGGAATAGCACCCAGGAATATCTCTTTGCTAGGATCTTCTCCGCTGGAAAGGCAAGCCCGACAGTGAAGCATATTGGCCACCAGCGCCTTATGAGCCGAAGCCGCGCCTTTTGAAGTACCTGTGGTACCCCCTGTGTACTGAAAAATAGCGAGATCGGTGGAAGCTACATCAACCAGCGGCTTTTTGCCCGCATACTGCTTAAGCAGGTCGAGCATCCAAACATCGCCCGGATGTAAGGCTTCAATGTAGTGGCCGCCTTTCTTTTCTTTGGCGAGGCCGAAGAGAACTTTTGCAGGGGCGGGCAGCCAATCTTTGACATTGGTCACAATGATCTTTTCAACTTTGGTGCGTCCGCGGATACCGTCCAATAACTTGTAATACAAGGACATGCAAATCACGAATCGCGCATCGCAGTCGTTAATCTGAAATTGCATCTTGTCAGCGGGGTAGGTGGGGTTGGTTGCCACAACCACGCCTCCGGCCTTCAGCACAGCAAAATAGGCGATCAGAAAACCGGTGATGTTTGGCATCACCAGTGCTACGCGTTCACCCTTATTTAGCCCCATGTCAATGAGGGCGGCGGCCAGCGCATCAGTGTGTGCATCTAGCTGACGATAAGACATTTTTTCGATTACGCGACCAACGAGAGGAAGGCGCGCACTGGTGATAACAGCGATGTTGTCGGGATATTTTGCCGCGGAGTCGCGCAGCATCTGATGAAGTGTAATATCGGGATAGGGTTCTAAAGTCTCTGGTACGTTACTGTCATAATGTTTTACCCAAGGTTTTTCGGCATAAGTGACCATCTATACGCTCCCAATAAAATCCAGCTTATAAGCCTTTAACTTCACCGCAGAATTATGGCGGCAAAACAACAATAATTCAGGAAACTACCCAGTTTCGCCAGTTCTGAGGTAACACTGCAATTTTTCCCTCACGGGTCAGGCAGACATGCTTACTTTGCCCGGTTACAAACAAGT
>CAZBPB010000258.1:1374-5796 GCA_964493565.1 uncultured Pleurocapsa sp.
CGGTTTCTGCATCAATTATTTCATATTCAAAAATGACCGTTCGGCTTTTCAGTTCCGTCACCCATGTGCGTACTGTAACCCGCTGATCATAGCGCACAGCTTTCACGTAACGAGCATGGATTTCAGTGACAGCTAAAACAAACCCCTGCTGTTCGAAATCAGCATAGCTTGAGCCGCGCTGTCGGGCATAACTGCTGCGACCTTCCTCAAAGTATACGATATAGCTGGCGTGATGAATAATGCCCATAGCATCAGTTTCAGCATAGCGCACATGAAAGCTGGTTTCCGCGATAAATTTTGGCGGGTATGCAGCATCAATTTTGTTTGAGTCGGGCATAGATATCGCCTACAAGTTGATCATCGGGTAGGGCGGACAAAATTCTGTTAATTTTCTGAGGGGATACCCACTGTGCAAGCGCCATGACCATTGTTTCGCCTGCCGAGTAGTTAAATTCATAACTGGCGATGCTATCCAGCCGTTCGATGCTGGAGTGCACAGGTGATAAGACATCGGCATGATATTCAAATGAGAGCGCTGGTATCGGACGTGATAGGCCTTTCAGCACCTGATATTCAAAACCCTCAACATCAATTTTGCAAAATTGGGGCAAACCATAAAGATCAATCAGGCTGTCAACAGTTGTGACCGGTACGGTTATTCTTTGATTCCAGCTATATAAACCCTGAGATTCTTTTTCGCTAACCCAGTCCTCTGCCATTGAAGAAACGGCGCTTTCGCTGGCAATGAGTAGCGCGCGCTCGCCTATAGTTTCGTCTAGCACTTTAGGGATAAGCACGACCTGATCGGGATTTTTGTACTTTTGCCGTAAATACTGCAAACAGCTTTCTTGAGGCTCGATAGCAATCACTTTCGCGCCCAAACTCAGAAAGATTTCAATACGATTCCCTAAATTGGCACCCACATCAAAACACAGATCGCCGGGTTTGACAAATTGAGAATAGAAACCCCTCATCAATTGCTGTTTTTCAAAAAAGTGTTTGCCTGCGGGAGTTTCCTTTCTCAACCAGCGGACAAAATTTTCGCCGGATCGTAGCAGCCCGACTGCACCTAAGCCGTTTTTAATGGCAAGGACAACTTTTTCTTCCATTGTTTCCCGCTGTGCCCGCTAAAGTCTATGTCGTCGTTCAAGTTCTGCCTCAACATCGCTCAAGTGAATATCTAGGGCAGACATCAGTACCAGCACATGATAGAACAGGTCAGAAAATTCGCCAATTTGTTCTTCGCGGGTCTGCGCTAGCGCGGCGATGGCAACTTCGACGCCTTCTTCGCCCACTTTTTGAGCGATGCGTGGGATTCCCGCTGTAAATAGCTGGCTGGTATAGCTGCTGCTTTGAGGGTTAGCTTTGCGATCCTGAACGATCGCTTCCAACGCGTTCATAAATTCAGCCAATTTCGAGTACCTCTTCCAGTGTGCGGTAAAAACAGCTTATTTCACCGGTATGGCAAGCCGGACCAGCCGGTTCAACCAGAATTAGAAACGCATCAGCGTCGCAGTCAACACGAATTTCGCGCACCTTCTGCACATTGCCGGACGTTTCGCCTTTATGCCAGAGTTCCTGACGGCTTCGACTCCAGAATACAGTTTCGCCCATTTCCAAGCTGCGCTCAAGGGATTCACGGTTCATATAGGCCAGCGTTAGCACTTGGTGGGTCGCCGCATCTTGCACTATTGCGGGGATGAGTCCTGATTTATCCCATTTCAAAAGTTCTAGATTCACAGTGTTTCCCAACCATGCAAGCGAACAGGCACGCCTTGATCGGCGAGGTACTGCTTTAATTCACCGATCCGCAGCTCATTGTAGTGAAAAAGGCTGGCTGCCAACGCGGCATCTGCGCCACCAATAGTTAGTGCATCAAGGAAGTGCTCTTTTGTGCCAGCACCACCAGACGCGATCACCGGAATGGACACCGCGTTGGTGATTGCTATGGTCAGCTCCATATTGTAGCCTGCTTTTGTCCCGTCTCGATCCATACTGGTCAGCAGAATCTCACCTGCGCCACGATCTTCAACTTCTTTTGCCCATTGGATTGCGTCTTTGCCGGTGGGCACGCGCCCGCCGTTGATGAACACTTCCCAGTGGTCACCACGCCATTTGGGATCAATTGCAACCACGATACATTGTCTTCCAAATCCCCATGCCCCCTGATTGATCAGATCGGGATTACGGATAGCCGAACTGTTGATGGAAATCTTATCGGCGCCTGCTAGCAGCGTCGCGCGAATATCCTCAATAGTGCGTATGCCGCCGCCCACACAGAAGGGGATAAAGATGGTGTCAGCAACGCTGCGCACCATATCTAGCGTGGTATTACGGTTTTCATGCGAGGCTGTGATATCTAGAAATACAAGTTCATCTGCGCCTTCACGATCATAGATCGCGGCTTGTTCAACTGGATCGCCTGCGTCACGAAGATCAACGAAATTGACACCCTTTACAACACGCCCGTTCAGCACATCGAGGCAGGGGATAATCCGTTTTGCCAGCATGTTATGCCATCCCTTTTGCAGATTCTAACGCTGCTTCAAGGCTGAGTCGTCCTTCATACAGCGCCATGCCAATTACAGCGCCCGCTACTTTTCCGCTAGATGCAAGCTCGACAATCTCAGTTTCGCGCGTAATCCCGCCGGAAGCGATAACCTGTAAACTGGTTGTTTCTGCGAGAGCAATCGTATCCTGCACCGATGAGCCTTCCAGTCGTCCATCTTTGGAAACATCCGTGAACAACGCATGCTTGATACCTAGTTTCGCCATTTCTAAACCCAACTCAACCGGGGTTTTTTCGCTTACCTGTTGCCAGCCCCGCGTGGCGACCATACCATTCTTCGCATCTAGCCCAATTGCTACGCGCTCGACGTCAGCAATTTGCAGCGCAGTTATTACCAGATCGGGCTGCTCAATCGCAGCTGTACCAATCACAATACGGGTTGCCCCATAGTCGAAAGCCTGCTGTATTGCCCCGGATGTACGGATACCACCACCAAACTGTACTGGAACGCCCAGTCGGGTAATTTTTTTCAACACCGTGAGATTCACAGATTGTTCGCCAAAGGCGCCATCAAGATTGACGACATGCAACCACGCTGCGCCTTGATCGATCCATCGTCGTGCGGTTTCCACAGGATCGCTGCTGAAATGGGTGAGCGCATCCAGATTCCCCTCGCGCAGCCGAACCACTTGTCCTTGCCGTAAGTCAATTGCCGGGTAGATAATCATAGTGATAGTTCCAGAAAGTTCTTCAACAACTGTAAGCCGGTGCGCTGGCTTTTTTCAGGGTGAAATTGCACACCGTAGATATTCTGATGCTGTACCCCGGATGTGAATGAAATGCCATACTCCGTTTTGATCAATATATCCGATGGAGTGTCGGGCACACAGTAGTAGCTGTGGACGAAGAAGGCATACTGCGATTCCGAAATCCCGTTCATCAGCGGGGCTTCGCGGCATAGTTGAAGTTGATTCCACCCGATGTGCGGCACTTTGAAACCCGGTTGGTCGGCAAAACGGGTGACGCGCCCGCGTAAAATACCCAGACCAGCATGATCGCCCATTTCATCACTGCTATCAAACAAAAACTGCATGCCAAGACAAATGCCCAGATAGGGCGTGCCCCCGAACACCGAATCGCGAATGACGTTGACCAGATCATGTGCGCGCAGTTGATTCATGCCTGCGCCAAATGCGCCGACACCCGGTAGGATGATTTTGCTGGTTCCGCGCAGTTCATGAGGAGTGCGAACGACGCGCAAATTTTCTGCACCTAGATAATTCAGGGCATGAATGACACTTCTCAGGTTACCTGCGCCATAGTCTATAACTGCTAACACATCGCTGCTCCTCATAAACAAAAATCCCCGCATGGTGCGGGGACTGTAATCACAAATTCAAAATGAGTATGCAGATTACACGCGGTTCAGCACCTGATCGATTCGGTATGTGGAATGATGATGGTGACGCAGTGCGCGCATGACAATCTCTATCCCAGTGAATATGCGAGAAGTATAATTTGCAGCAAAATACTTGTCAAACAGGATTTAAGGGATTAGATGACACAGCCGCCAGTGGTTGCGCTGCTCACCGATTTTGGCGTTCAGGATCATTATGTTGGTGTAATGAAGGGTGTGATTGTCGGAATTTGCCCGCAATCCCGGATAATAGATATTACGCATAATATTCCACCTCAAAACATTCATAAGGCCGCGTATACCCTTTTCAATGCATATCCATATTTCCCTGAAGGAACGGTATTTGTATCAGTGGTTGATCCGGACGTGGGATCGGCGCGGCGTGGAATAGCCGTACAACATCAGGGCAAAGCCTTCATAGCACCCGACAATGGCCTGTTAACTTATGTTTTAGCCGCATCCGATGAGCGTCCTGTTGCAGTTGAACTTACAAACA
>CAZBPB010000259.1:0-5784 GCA_964493565.1 uncultured Pleurocapsa sp.
ATACCCCGCTGAACTCACAAGCGGATCATGGGTTGCAGGCGGTGCGTGCGGCGCTCTTGATGCGCCACGAGGTACGGGCGCTGCATGATCGTTTGCCGGAAACCCAACGCCTGCAATTTGGCATCGGCATCCACACGGGCCCGGCGGTGCTGGGAAACGTAGGCGGCGTGGAAAGACGCGAGTTTTCAGCGATTGGCGAAGCGTGGGATTTAGCGCGGTTACTGCAAGAAAATGCCACGCGCGGCGAAATTTTGCTAAGTGCCGCCACCTATGAGCAGGTGAAGGATGAGATTGACTGTGAACCGCTGGAGCCACGCAAAACCCGTGACCGCGAAGATTTCACGGTGATGTACTGCCAGCCTTTGTTTTACCCGCACATTGAACGTCATTGATGACATAGAGAGTAAATATATAGACTGCCGAACTGTAGTGTGTCGAGGTTGTCGTATTCAGCCTGTCTATCTATGGATTGAATCATGAAAAAATGCCTGATTGCCATTCTGATGTTGTGCCTTGCCGGTGCTGTACAGGCTCAGGAAGATACGCCTGAACCCATACCTGAAGAGACGGTTGAAGTGACTCCTGAAATCACCGCCGAAGCGACCGCCCCGGTGCGCCGCATCTCTGCGCCGGGCTATTACACCGTGCAGACGGGGAGCGGCGATGTGAATCGCTCGTTTTTGTTGAGCGTACCGGTTTCATACTTTAACGGCGAAGGCGCTGTGCCAGTGGTACTTGCGCTGCATGGGGCAGGGGGCAATGGCGCGGGTTATGAAACTTACGCCGGATGGCAGCAGTTGAGCGAAGATGAACGAATCATTGTGGTTTATCCCGATGGTGTAGATGGGCAGTGGAACGATGGACGACCCGGCGCATTGTACGACGATGCTTCGTTTCTTGCCGGTATTGTTGAATCGCTTGATGACATTCTGACCATAGATCGCAGTAAGGTATATGCCACTGGCTACAGCATGGGTGGCATGATGTCGTTGCGGTTGGCTTGCCTGCTGCCAGAGTATTTCGCTGGAGCCGCCTCGATTGCTTCGACTATGCCCCAATATATTGCTCCGGATTGTGACGGCACTGTGCCAAAACCAGTGATCTTTCTGGTCGGCACTAACGATTTTGTGATCCCATGGATGGGCGTGCGCAATGCTTATATGGATGCGGGAAGCAGCGCCAGTTACTGGTCAGAGCACAATGGCTGCCAGTTCATCGGGCCGCAGGAGGCGCTGCCAGATATGGATGTAAGCGATGGCACGCGTGTGATTCGCCAGAATTTTACCAATTGTGAAGACGGGGCAAGCGTATCGTTCTATGGCATCTTTGGCGGCGGGCATACCGTACCCGGCGGCGCATTTCCGGGAGCGTTCGCGATGGGCGCTACCAGCAGCGATATCACTGCTGCCGAAGAAATATGGTCATTTTTTGAAAGTGTGAGCGCCGGGTAAGGATAGGGTTTGTAGATGAGCGAGGATGCCGCGTCACGATACAGAATCCGGCAAAACTGCCATTGTCGGATAGCATTTATCCTGCTTGTGAACAACGCTTTATAAATCTTTGTATATAGCGATATTCCGCATTTGTGATTCTTCGCTACAATGGGATGCAGCGTGATGTAGTCAAGAATCAAGAAAGGAATCACCGTGACCAAGCGTATTTTCCTCTTGTTAATCGCCATTGTGCTGCTTGCTATGCCGTTGGCAGCGAATGCCCAATCAGAGTTTGATCCTGAGGGTGGGGTTAGCTATCTCATCGCCAGCCTGCCCGGTTATCCTGATCCGGTCATTGTGACTATGCTCAGCGGTGGTGATGTGGATGCCAGCACTCTGGGGGCAGGCTGCGTCGGGAATATTTTCTATGTGCCAGATGTTGAAATAGAGATCACCTCATCTGTACCCACGCTGCGCGCTTACTACTCTGTGACAGATTCTGGCGGCGACACCACGCTGGTGGTTCAAAAGCCAGATGGCACCTTTACCTGCAACGACGATTTTTCTGGCAGCGATCCGATGGTCGAAATTCCTTCTCCGCCAACCGGCACCTATCGTTTCTGGGTGGGGACGTTCGGTTCGACCAATAATTACCCCGGTTATCTGGTGATCACCAACGGCGCTTCCATGCCCGGCGCATTGGCTTCAGATATTCTTGGTACCGGCGGTGGTACTGTCCCTAATACCAACGTTCAGGCAACGGCAACGCCCGCTGGTGTGGAAGACCCGCTGGCGCAATTTGCACCGACCTTAACGGCTGCCGCTGCGACCGTTAACGCCCTGAATACCAATCTGGGCGGCCTTGATCCAACGCTCACGGCTGCGGCGGCTACAGTGAACGCTGCTCTGAATACCAATCTGGGTGGCCTTGATCCAACGCTTACGGCTGCGGCTGCAACCGTAAATGCGGCTTTGAACACCGCCGTTACCCCCGGCATCAACTTCCAGAATATGTTTGGCGCTTCGGCTACTCCCGGGGCAAACACCAACGTTGTCGCTACCCCCGCGCCGGGTAATAACAGCAGCACGGTTGTCGGGCCGAACGGGCTGATCACAGCGACAATTGGCGGCGGCTTTACGCCCGATCCGCTCACGCAGGCGCTGGCGGCAGGCGGCAGTATTGACTCTCGCGGCGGCAACTTCGGGCCAGATTGTCGCGGGTTCATCAGCGGTACGCCGAACTACAACATTAGCTACACTGGCGGCGGCACCCAACTGCGTATCTTCTTCAGCAGCCCCGGCGATACCACCTTGATCGTGCAGAAGCCCGACGGTACCTTCGCTTGCAATGACGATTTCCCCGGCACGCTTAATCCGTTGATTGACATTGCTAACCCGGCAGCCGGTAATTACACCATCTGGGTTGGTACTTACACGCAGGGCGAAACGCTGAACGGTAATTTGTTTATCACCGCAAATTCTGCTCTCGACCCGACCAACAGCTAAACTGCCTCAGCGCAAATTTGTAAATCCCCCTCGTTTTGATGTACTCAAAACGAGGGGGATTGTTATGTACTCAAAAGCATTTGACGCTTTTTGAAAAGACACACATCCACTGTGGGTGTGAATTACCAGAAAAAGCCCCGGCGCTGCATCCGTTCTTCTTTCCACGGATCGCCTCCATTATGGTAGCCCGCCTGTTCCCAGAAGCCGGGTTTATCCACCGGGCTAAACTCCAATGCGCGCAGCCATTTGGCGCTTTTCCAGAAATAGCGCTGCGGAACCAGCGTGCGCACTGGAAAACCGTGTTCAGCAGGGAGATACTGCCCGTCAAACTTATAGGCCAGCAGTACATCATCATCGTACATGATGTCCAGCGGGGTATTGGTAGTATAGTCACCGTCACAATGGGCGATTACATATTTAGCTTCCGGCTTTACGCCAAATAGATTCACGAAATCGCGGAACAAAATACCTTCCCATTCAGTATCAAACTTGCTCCACCGGGTAACGCAGTGTATATCGGTAGTAATTTTCACGGTGGGCAGCGCCTGAAATTCCGACCAGTTCCAGCGCATCTCTTTATCAACAAGACCAAAAACGCGCATATTCCATGTGTTTTCATCAAAATGGGGAATGCCGCCATAGTGCAGCACCGGAAAATCCAGTGTGAGCGATTGCCCCGGCGGCAAGCGGCCTTCTTTACGAACCTGATCTTCTAACTTACGCCGGGCAAGCTGATTATTGATGAGATTCATTTTGCTGCAATCCTGTTCTACCCGATTGCCTATCAGGAAATTATACTCGACAATAACTACACAAATAGCACACACGGAAAATCATGCCAACGCTTAGACGTGAAAATACAGAACTTTATTACACCGTTGATGGCCCCGAAAATGGCATCCCTGTGGCGATTGCGCCGGGGATGGGCGCGCACAGTGGCGATATTCTCTCAGGGTTGCTGTCAGGCTTTCTCATACGCGCCGGTTTCCGGGTGCTGATTGTTGATAATCAGGGATCGGGGCGCACAGTCAGCCATCGTAATGGCGTACCGATCACCTTTGAAGATATGGCAGGCGATCTGGCGGCGGCGATGGATGTCGCTGGAATGCCAGATGCGCACATCATTGGCATTTCGATGGGCGGCGCGGTGGCGACGACCTTCGTACTCAATTTTCAGCAGCGCGTCCGCAGCCTGACCAGCGCCATCTCGCTGGCGCATGGCGACTTTCCCAGTCGTTCCAGCTTTATCATTGAAACCACGCGTATGCTGCGCGATGAAGGTGTGCCGCTGAAATTGATCAGCCGTATCGGTCTGTTGTATCTAGTGGATGAACAGACGTTTCGGAATCCTGAAGTCGTGGCTCAATGGTTAAGTTCGCCGCCAGACCCGCTAGGGCAAACCCGTGAAGGCTGGGAGATACAGACCGGCGCGCTTCAGGCCTATGACGTGCGCGCTCGTCTTGGCGAAATTGCTGTCCCAACCTTGATCATTGGCAGCCCTGATGATGTATTAGTGCCGCCTTTTCATCAGCAATATCTTGCCGATGCGATCTCTGGCGCAGCTTTGAAATGGTATCCCGGCGGGCATCTATTTATGCTGAATGCTGAGCGCCTGCCCTTATTTATGAGCGATCAGATCACCTTCATCAATGATGTGGAAGCGAAAAACGCGCAGGCTTAAAACGAGTTTGCAACCTTTTGCGCGAGTCGTCCGTATTTATGTATGTCAGACAGTAACTGAGGAGTATTGGGGTAATCACCATGACTGAAAATCCTGAAGTGAACACCACTTCAAATGAGGAAGCTGCTAAGAAAGACGCCTTCAACAAATTCGTTGAGCACGAAACAAAGGCGTTTGAGGAGAGCTTGAAGGCGATTGATGCCCTGCTGCCGGAAGGGTTTAAGACCCACGCGAAAGTAGCAGGCAAGGAATTTGCGCTCGGTTTCCGCGTACTGCTGGATGTGGCTTCAGATGCCTTGAACAGCGCCGCCAAAGACATTGATGAGCGTATGAAGGCCAAACGCGCCGAATATGCTGCCGAAGAAGGTGATCGCCCTTCGACGACTGGCCCGACCAAGGTCAAGGTTCAAGTCGAGTAACCTTACACCACATACCATTCATAAAAAACGCGGGTTTGCGCTATGGGCAGCCCGCGTTTTTTATCACACTTACGCTAAAATGAAATTCATAGAGCAAATGTATTGACTCTCAATCCGCTGGAGGGTTTGTGATTCAATTCGGAATCGGCTCACAGTAAATCGTTCAGTTTACGGAGAACTAAAATGATCAGTGGGCCCACCATCGAAAGTCGCAACGAACAACTATTTACCGCAGGTATCCGTACTCAGGTTCCGATGCCTGAACTGGAAAGCATCATACAGCCGCTTCATGGCGAAACTAGAAAATGGCTGGAAGATAACGGCATTGCAATCACGGGCGCGCCCTACATTCGCTATTATTTTTGCGATCTCGATAGACCGTTGGATGTCGAAATTGGCTGGTTAGTGGATGGCCCATTCATAGGAAATGACCGTATTCTCTCCAGTGTTATTCCTTCGGGAGAATATGCCACTTTGATCTATACCGGCCACTATGACGGCCTATTTGAGGCCACCGATCAACTGGAAAAATGGGCGCAGCGCAACGGCGTAAAATGGGATCGCCGACCAGACGAGCACGGTGAATTTCAGTCGCGTTTCGAACTTTATATCACCGATCCTGGCGATGAACCTGACCCGCAAAAGTGGGAAACCGTTATCATTATCAAGGTTGCGGAATAACGTTTAGTCATCGTTCCTAACTTTGCTTACTTACAATCCCCATATTGCAGTGGGGAGGGGATGT
>CAZBPB010000260.1:0-2449 GCA_964493565.1 uncultured Pleurocapsa sp.
ATCCATCGTGGGGCGTATGGCAACTTCCGGCACCAGATCCATCACCTGATAGCCAGTGAGCGAGAGTTCAGGGAAGATCAGCAGATCAACGCCCTGCGCCGCCGCCCCGTCAATAACTTGCAGGTGCTTCTCCAGATTGCGCGGCACGTCCCCTAGCTTCGGGTACATCTGAGCGAGGCCGATTTTGAGGCGCATGGGTTACTCTCGTTTGTGCGATTGTGAATGCGAAGATTGTAACACAGGGAGCGCGGTGGTAAATCACCGTACCTACCGTAATCATGCAGTTGTGATGGTTGCTAAATTCCCACTGCCATCAAGAGTGAAAATTATGATCTCCGGTAAATATCGCTTCATATCTGCAAGATTTAGTGTGAAAAGGTGGACTAGATCATAAGTAAGTAGCGTTGCGACGACATTTGCATCGTGAATCTGTTTGCCCTGTACTGAATAACTGTGTATCAACTGCGTGAGTTGGCCTGTAACTTCTTCAGTTTCATCGGCGATACTGAAAAAATTATAAAGCAACTCGACCTGAGCAATTGCTTCGTCTGCGGAAAAAGGCTGATGAAGCGTCTTGGGATGTGTGATTTGAACGAGATATTCACGAAGAACTTGTCTGCTAATCCAGAGTTCCCAATCATCTTCAACTAACTGACGGACGGCACTACTAATCGCCTCGTAACCGGTTAAAGAATCGTGAAATGTTCTGAGAACGATATTAGTGTCGCAAAATACCTTACCGCCCATCGTCATCGTACCAATCTTCGCGCCGTATTGAAGGTTCTTCTTTGAAAGCCCTATGATTGATTTTCGTTTTTAGCAGTGTGAGTTTTTCTTCTTTGCTCAACTTTCGCTGCGAGGCGATATGACGCAAATGTGCAGCCAGCTCAATTTGTTCTAGCGGAGAAAGCTGCTCTGCCAATGAAACGACTTCGCTATAAGTTACGCTGTTCATTGCCGCTAAATCCTCATAATTCGAGTTCATAGTATATGAGTGATGGCGCAGTGGTTACAACCATGCAAACAGGGACACCTCGTTGCCATCCGGATCTTCGATTATTGCATAGCGCTGTCCCCACATGGCATCCCACGGGGCTTTGACGCTGTGATAGCCCATGCCTGTTAACTGCCCGTAAATTGAATCAACCTCTGCTGGATTTTCGCATAGAAAATTGAAGGCAGTGCGGCTGTCGCCAGAAGGGGGCTGCCAGTCCGGGTTAAAGCTGTGAATGACCCCGATGGTGTCCCAAAGCATTCGCATCCCGCCGGGCAAATCAGCTTCTACATGTACCTCAGAATCCATTTCGGATGCAATGTCCATGCCCAACAGGCGATAAAAATCGAGTGACTTCTTCATATCTTGCACAGTTATGCTAAGCGACTCAATGCGGGGCATGATCAGGACTCCTCTCGTATATCACTTTATATGCCTGCTGCAAAGTGATGTGTGATGCAAAGGCCTCTCGTCAGTGAGCCTTCACGCCTCACGACTCGCTATCTTCCCCCACCCCCATCACATATACCTGCCCGCCTGCATCGAAAAGCAAGATCAGGCGGCCATCGTCCGTCCATTCCACCGCAAAAATAGTGCTGCCCGGCAGTGAAAGCTCGCCGCGCGGGATCTGTCCGTCTTCCGCCTCAGGCAAGTTGAATACGGATGCGCCCTCGCTAAGGGTGGATGCTGCCAGCAAATCGCCTTCCGGCGCAAAGTCGGCTGAAAGCTGCGAGCCAGTGACGGGCAGCAGGCCGGTTTCCACCGTTGTAACTGGATTCCAGATTTGCAGGCCGCTCGCGGCATTACCTGCCGCCAGATAGCGCCCGGACGGTGAATACAACACTTGCGCCGCGCCGCCCGTAGGCGCAGCCAATCTCCGGGTGAGGGCGGCATTTACGGTTGACCATAAGCGCACATCGCTTTGACTGCCTAATGCCACCTGCGCGCCATCTGGCGAGAACTGCATACGGTAGACTGGAAGGCTTTCAAGGTTCAATTCGCCTAGTTGTAACCGTTCCTGCCAGTTCCATAACCGCGCCATGCTGTCTGCGCCTGTGCTAGCCAGCAGCGTGCCATCGTTTGAGATGGCCAGCGCGGTGATATCGCCAGTATGCGCCTCAATTTCCGTGAGCGCCTGCCGTTCCAGCAAATCCCATACCCGAATCGTGCCGTTGTCTCCAGCGAAAGCCGCGCGTCCGGTGAACGGATCATAGGCTAACACGTTGTTATAGCGATCATGCACCTGCATGGCGTTGCGTTCCGCGCCGCTGCCGGCATCGTAAACGATGACACGACCATTCGGGCTGACGGTGTAGATTTCGGTTTTGTCTGGCGAATAGAAGGCGTTGACGGCATCCAGCCGCGCTGTGCGGAATGCCAGTTCGCCAGTAAGTAAGTCCCACGCCAGAATTTCCTCGTTGTTCAGCCCCACCAGCCGCGTGCCATCGGGCGAAA
>CAZBPB010000260.1:2459-3082 GCA_964493565.1 uncultured Pleurocapsa sp.
GCTGATCTAGCCGCCCCAACAATTGCACCGAGGCGATATTTTCAGAGGTGATTGGCGCGGCGCTTTGCACATAAGCGGGGGCCGCCAGCGTTGGCCGCAAATTACGCACGTTGGGGTTAGGGGTTGGGCCACCTGAAGGCGCGCAGGCAGAGAGCGTAACCAGCAGTGCCAGTAAAGGAAACAGCGAGAACAATGTTTTTGTCATCAATCGCACCTGCTGTATGCCTGCGCTCGGGATAATGCACCTAAATTTCTCATAATGATTGCGCGATGCTGTTGGCTGCGATGAGAAGGGCATTTTAGCACCGGTTCATTTTAGGATTTATATCATTTAATCATCTGGCGCAGGCCGATAGTGTTGAAGAAATTGTCGGGGCGGATATGTGAAACAGGCCGAAGCAATTTTAGATAACGCTCCCGGCCTGTTGTTCTAAGGCAAAGCGAGTCCTGAATCCACCTAATTCTCGCTGTTCGGGTCATAGGTAGGCTGCGGGGCAGCGGTAGCCGCCGCTTCTGCCGTGTCCATATTGGCGACTACCAGCTCAGGTAGGGCAACGGCATCGTCGCGCAGCGCCATATTGCCCACGGCGATGCCGTATTCGGCAATTTGCTGCAAGCCACAT
>CAZBPB010000260.1:3092-5776 GCA_964493565.1 uncultured Pleurocapsa sp.
CAAACGGCTCAATCACGCCATTGCCGTTCAGGTCGTTTCCGTCTACCAGAAAGCCTGCAAGCTCGGTGGAACGCGCCAGATCGCTTTGCAAGCCTTCCAGCCCTTCGGTGCTCAGAAATTGCATTTCCAGATCAACAACCTGATCGCGCCACTGCATTGCATTGTTAATGCACACGCGGATCAGCTCGATCTGTCCCTGAAGCAGCGAGTCTGCATCCGGCGCGGTGATGGCATCGTTCAGGGCTGCGTTGATGCGGTCAAGGAAAAAGGCTAGGCCGTAGCCGCGTCCGGGGTTATCGCCATTGCCGTTGCCGTTATAGTCAACATTGGTGCCGTTCAAAATATTGATGGTGTGTTCGTTGTGGGTGTGCATGGAACCGGCAGAACTGGCACCCGCCGCCAGGCCGGCATGATTCTGGGCGATCTGCGCTTCGGCGATGACTCCGCTTAGCAAACTGCCTTCATAAGCAGGCTTGTCATCTGCGGCGGGAATGGTGGTAGCGATCAACAGCGCTTCCAGCGCAGTATTCACCTGCGAGGGTACATGACCGGCATAGATTGTCTCGCCTGTTGGCAGGCTGTCTTCGCCATCTTCCAGCGTGATCAGGACGATGTTGAACGCGCCGGGCAAGAATACGCCGTCGCCGTCGGTGTAGGTGAGCAGTGCGCTGCCTAGCGGATCGCGGGAGAGTGTTCCAATTGAGGCGGTTGCGCCCGTTTGCGAATTGACCAGCCACGCCTTTAGCCGTTGACCGCTGCTGTGCGCGGGCAGATTTTCTATCCGCAAATTCACGCTGTCGCCCGGCGCTTCGGCGCTGCTGAAAAAAGCGTTGCCTGAAGACGGCGCAGCCGTTGCGCGGGCGGTTGGCGGGGGTAGGGTTGCCGTTGCCGCCGCCGCGATGCTGGTGGCCTGTTCTATGCCGCCGTTTGCGGCGGCCTGCGGGCGGGTCAGGATCAGCATGACCGCCACAATTAGAATAGCGATGATGGCAAACCCACCTAGCAGCACGAACGGATTGTTCAGCCCGCCCTGCTTGACCACAATCGTTTGAGAAGGCGATGAGGTTGAAGCTGGCGGCATATCTACTGTGCCGGGCAGCGCAGAAGTCGGCTTAGGCGACGGCGTACTTTTGGATGCCAGCACCGCCGCCGCCTGTTCGGGGCTGAGCGCCACCGTTTTTAGTGGTTCCTGTCCTTCGGCGGCAGCGTGAAAGGCAGCCACAAATTCGGCGGTGGTTTCATAACGATCATCGGGGTTCTTGGCCATTGCCATTTGCAGCACATCATCCAGTTCCTGAGAGGCATTTTCGGCTGCCTCGCCAAGGCTGGGTGGCGGCGCATTGATGTGCTTCATGACCACCTGCATAGCCGTCTGGTCGCGGTACGGCTGCCTTCCGGTTAGCATCTCAAACACGACCACGCCCAGTGAGTAAATATCTGATCGTGCGTCTACTGGCAGTCCCTGCGCCTGTTCCGGCGACATATAAGCAGGCGTACCAATTAAGCCGCCCGTGCCGGTGATGCCGGGGGTGGTATCTTCGATCATCTTGGCGATGCCAAAGTCGCTCAACAGCGCATGGCCTTCGCGGTCAATCAGGATGTTATCAGGCTTGATATCACGGTGAACCACGCCCTGACGGTGGGCATAATCCAGCGCGCTTGCTATCTGTGTGATGAGCTGTTCAGCTTCCGCCGGTTGCAGCGGCGAACGGTGGATACGCTCATTCAACGAGCCACCATCAATGAACGGCGTGATCAGATACATAACATCTTCGTCGCTGCCGTAGTCGTAGAGCGGCACAATATGCGGGTGTTGCAAGCGGGCGATGGTGCGGGCTTCCTGGCGGAAGCGCTCCATGAATGAGGAGTCTTGACCGGGGTGAGGGGGCAGCACTTTGATGGCAACGAAGCGGTCTACTTCTGGCTGCAAGCCTTTGTAAACCGTAGCCATGCCGCCTTTACCAACCATTTCAACAATCAAGTATTTGCCGAGCTTGCGCCCGACCAGCGATGTTGACAACGATGTCTCCTCTACAAGGCGAATGCGGCTTCGAGTTCCTCTCGTAACGCCATATAGCTGTTATAACGTGACCGGGCAATTTCGCCCGCCTCTACTGCTGCGCGCACAGCGCAGCCGGGTTCGGTGCGGTGGGTGCAGTCGGCAAAACGACAGTCCTGCACTCTGGCGGCGATCTCGCGGAAATAGCCGTCCAGTTCTTCCGGTTCAACATCCCAGATGGTTAGGGTACGCATACCCGGCGTATCTGCCAGATAGCCGCCGATTTCCAGCTTTACCAGCTCGCTGTCGCGGGTGGTGTGCTGCCCTTCCAGATGATAGCGGCTCACATCTTTGACCGAGCGCCCAAGCCCTTCCTGCACGCGATTCAGCAGGCTGGTTTTGCCCACGCCGGAAGGCCCGGTAAAGACCGAAATTTTATCTCGCAGGCGCTCGCGCAGGGGTTCCAGCCCGATATCCGTCACCGCGCTGGTGAATAAGACCGGATAGCCGATGCGCTCGTAGATTTCTTTTAGGCTGTGAGAGTGACCCTTCTTATCCAGATCAATCTTGTTGATCACAAGGCAGATATCGAGGCCGCCCTTTTCGCCCATCACAATGAAGCGGTCAATCATGCGCGGGCTGGGGTCTGGCCGGGCGGCGGCAAACACGAATAGGGCTTGATCCG
>CAZBPB010000261.1:0-4366 GCA_964493565.1 uncultured Pleurocapsa sp.
GGAAGCATACAAAACTGCTTTTGAGCGCGGCAAAACGTTGACGGTAAGCCAGGCGGCACAGGCGATACTCATTGAACTGCGCAAACGATAATCTAATTTCGGCATTACACCGAACCGCGAACGCTGTGGAGATGATCAAGGCTGCCGGGCTAGGAGATAGTTCAACGCGATCTCCCTTCTGCTGCCTGTGATCATCGCAAGACACTCATAGGCAAGTAAAAGACCTGCCGCGAGGGCAGGTCTTTGCGAAATTTCAAGAGACTGTCATGGAAAGTAAAGGACGCCTCGCCCATACCCTACCGGCAGGTTTATTCCTCGTAGAAACCGTCAATTGTAGTTAGCACTTCATCCAGAATGGCGAGACCCGCCTGAATCTGTTCCTCGGTCACGATCAGCGGCGGACAGTTGAAGATGTAGTTCCAGCGTACCATCGTGCTTAGGCCGCGATCCTTGAGCGCCTTCGGCACCGTCTTCATGGCATCGCTAAACGGCTTGTTGAACGGACTCAATGGTTCGCGGGTGTCACGGTTCTTGACCAGCTCGATCACCTGATGCAGTCCCACGCCGCGAATATCGCCGATGATCGGGTGTTTCTCTGCCAGATCGGTCAGGCCGCGACGCAGCACCTTGCCCAGTTCACGTGAACGTTCGACCAGGCCTTCCTGCTGGTAGACCTCAATGGTGGCGGCGCCAGCCGCACAGGCCAGGGCATGGGCGCTGTAGGTGAGGCCGGTATGCAGCACATGCTCTTCAAAATAGGCGGCAATTGCGCTGGAAACCATGGTCGCGCCCAATGGCACATAGCCACTGGTGATACCTTTTGCCAGTACCATGATGTCTGGCTTTGCGTCGGGATAATGATCAATGCCGAACCATTCGCCGGTGCGCCCGAACCCGCTCATCACCTCGTCCACGATCAGCAGTATGCCGTACTTGTCGCACAGCTTGCGAAGCTGGGTATAGAACACGGCGGAAGGCTGCATGATGCCGCTGGAACCACTGTAGCCTTCAATCAAGATCGCGGCGCAGTTTTCTGGCCCTTCTGCCTGAATGATGTCATCAATCATCTCAGCGAGGATCAGATCGCCTTCTTCCTGGGTGTGCCCTTGATATACAGGATTGCGGTAAGCGTACGGATCGGGCAGGCGAACGATCCAGGGCACGCCGGGTTCGTTTGCTAAACGTCGTGGATCGCCACCAGCAGTCATGCTGCCAAAAGTCGCACCATGATAGCTCTTATACCGGGTCAGAATCTTTTGACGGCCTGTATACATGCGCGCAATTTTCATCGCGTTTTCGACGCCATCGGTGCCGCCGTTAGTAAAGAAAGCCTTGGTTATGCCGTCAGGCGTCACCTCTTCAAGAAGTTCGCCAAGCCGCCCGCGCGGTTCGGTGGCATATGACGGATCAACGTAGCACAGCTTTGCTGCCTGTTCCTGAATAGCCTTAACCACGTGCGGGTGGCTGTGACCAATATTCATATTTACCAGCTGCGATGACCAGTCGAGGTAACGTTTGCCATTGGCGTCGTAAATATAAGCGCCTTCGCCGCGCTCAACCGGTATCGGATTCCACGCGCCCTGTGCCACCCAACTGGCGAGAGTGTAAGACTTATTGTTTTTCGTGATTTCTGCCGCGTTCAGCATGGTACGCTCCTATTAAACGGGCAAGGTATGCCTCGCCCCTATAAACAGATACTAGGATCAACGATGAAATATTTCACCCGATTGTAGACGAAAAGCGGCAGATTGGCATTGGCATGGACTGATTGTAAAGCGGTGAAAATAAAGCCCGTTTGTTGAAAAGCGAAGAAATACGCTATCGGCGCTCACTCACGTCCCCTGCGAAAATCAGCCGATATCGCGAGGCAACCCCCTAACGGCTCACTGCGATGGTCAGGATGTAATTCACATAGCCCTGTACGGCACTACCCGGAAGAAGTATCTGAACAGCCTGACCATTGGCTTCGGCGCTAAATGGCACGGTAATTGACTGTCCGCAGCCAATGCCACCTCTGACACGCACGACCTCCCATTGCACAAACTCTGTTCCCACGCCTGTGCAATTCAGCGTAAATGTGTAGTTCAACGGTTCGCGTCCCAGATCTTCTACGGTGATCGCAATCGTGTCGCTGGTATCACCATTCGGGAAGGAAATTATATCGCTGAAGCGCGTGTCTTCTCCCGCGCGGATCACCAACGCAAAATCGCGATCATTTGGCGCAATGGGCAAATCCGTTGGGCGCTGCGGGATCGGTGTATCTGATGGACGCGGTGGTGCAAGGGTATCCGTCGGGTGCAGCGGGATCGGCGTAGCGGTGAGAGGCAGCAATGTGGCGGGATTCGTCAATTCCGGCACAACAGGTAACACATTATCGGGTAATGCAGGGATCGTAAACTGGGCTTCAATTGCGCCAAGATCGCAAACCACACTGCCATCACCATTGCCGTCATTACGCCCGTTGCCTATCTGATCGGTGGCGGGGCATAGGCTGCTATCGCCCGTATCAATTGCCGCGCTGCCGTTAAGCAGTGGAATATAGATGCCATTGAAATCGCCAAGCAGAACGCTTCCGGCAACGGCTCCATCACACCCAAAATTAGGGCCATCGTGGGTTATTTGTACGCAATCTCCCCCGAAGTTATTAGAGACAATTGAATTTCGAAGGGACAATAGGGTGGGACCAACCGAGTGAAATAAACCACCCCCGGCATCTGCAAAATTACGGGCAACCGTGCTGTTAGTCATTGTCAATGTTCCGTAATTCGTCTGATAAACGATGCCATCGCTGACGGTGGAAGTAGCGGTGTTGGCAACCCCGCCGCCGTTGTTGCCCGCCGTGTTACCGATAATCGTGCTGTTGATAATGGTCATCACGCCAGTATTGAGAATGCCACCACCGTTGCTGCCTGCGGTGTTACCAGTAATCGTGCTGTTCAAGATAGCCATCGTGCCATTATTGAAAATGCCACCACCGAAGTTGCTTGAATTGCCCCAAATAGTGCTGCCGCTGATGTTCACTGATCCGCCGTTGTTGTAGACGCCATTGCGCCCGTCGCGAATCGTAACATTATTTAGGCGAAGGTCCGCCCCGCTCGTCACCGTAAACACTCGAACACTACCACCACCGCTAATACTTGCACCATTGCCATTGATGGTGAGCGGGTTGCCGCCGTCGCTGGTAATGGTGAGCGGGCTTCCCGGCCCGGTAACGGTATAAGTACATCCTGCCTCAAGATTGATGATGTCAGGTTGACCATTACTATTGGCACCGCCTAACCCGGCAATCAGGCCGATGAGTGCATTGCCGTTGTCTACTGTCGTCGGCCCCGGACATCCCGGCCCGGCCACAGGTGTAGCGGTCGGAAATTGCGGAATGAATGGCGTTGTGGTTGTTGTTGGCGGCGCACGGGTGATGGCTATTGCACTGAATGACGTCGGCGTTGCGGTTGCTAAGGGCGGCGCGAGCGTAATGGCAATTGCGCTGAATGGTGTCGAGCTTGCTGTGTGGTGTGATGCCGGAGTCAGAGCTTGCAGCGTCAGCATAGGCCGCGTGGCCTCTACAGGGATGGCCGTGATCACACTGACCGGGCTTGCTGCCACCATAAACGTGAACGTGCGTACTTCTGAATAGCCAGTGATCGTGCCGTCGTTCAACAACGCGCGCACTTTCCATGTAAAGAGCCGGGCTGTATCTTCAGGGAACGAGAGCAAATAGCTGTTATTACTGGTTGTGATTTGTTCGCTTCTACAACCGCCGCTTTGAAGTTCGCATGTCTCGAGGTCGATTTCATAGAGTGAGGCATTAGCCAGCGAAGACCATACCAGTGTGATCGGCTTTATGTTGAACACGGCGCCATTATCTGGCGATACTAATCGCGGCGTTGGCACTTCTGACACAGCTGTAGGCAAATTAACTGTAAACGGTGATGCGGTTGCTAAGGGCGGGGCGAGTGTGATAGCTATTGCGCTGAAAGGTGTTGGCGTTGCGGTTGCCAGAACTGGCGCGAGCGTGATGGCTATTGCGCTGAAAGGCGTTGGCGTTGCGGTTGCCAGAACTGGCGCGAGCGTGATGGCTATTGCGCTGAAAGGCGTTGGCGTTGCGGTTGCCGGGAGATTATCAAACGGCATTTCCTCCCCGGCGGGAATGATGTGGAGTGTAAACTGGTTATAAGCCGGAAGAGGCGAGTCGGGCATAGTCACATCAATATATAAGCGCGGAGGGCTGCCAGCGCTTTCGTCAATGAATTGGGTGACTGGTACGAAGCACAGCAACCAGAGCGGCTCATATGCTAAATTCTGAAATTCAACGAAGGCGGTGGTGATCTGCGCGTTTGGTCCAGCACATTCCAGCCAGAAGGTAAAA
>CAZBPB010000261.1:4376-5744 GCA_964493565.1 uncultured Pleurocapsa sp.
GCCTGACCACCGATCATTGAGAAAATCGCGGCTTCTATCCTTACCCTTCGGTTCCCTTGTGGCGATGATAGCTCCCGGGTGAACGTTGTTGGCTGATTAAGGTCGATTGCAAGTTGATATCTCGTATTGTCCTGCGGGACGATGGGTACAAAGGGTGACGCTGGTTCAATATTCAGCGTGTAATTCAGCGCGACTGCGGCATTCTCGAACGTATCTAGCCGAACATCAATAGAAACGCCAACCCCATTCTGATTGATTGCTCCTTCCACAGTCCGTTGAACAATGCTGCCGCAGCCGCGCGGGACATCATCTAAATACCAGCGTGCTGCATTTGCTCCAATGCCAGCGCAAGTAAGCCTAAAGGTGAAATCCTGCCAGTGAGCTTGCGCCAGATCGGGGAAACTGACGTATAGACGATGTATCGTTTGAGCATCAGTCAGCGTGTGGGTAAAGATCGTTGCCTGTGTTGATGATGCTGAGACGTCGAGAACAATAACCTCCTGTGATGACGCCGGTGACGGAGTGAGGCCGGTAGGTTGAATGAAAAGCGCATAATTGACTATGGCAGGGGGAACATCTGATGGCAATAAGATATACACGGGCAATATGAGGGGGTCAGTTCTAGATGCTAGTGGGATGTTAGGTATGCCCGCCTCTTCTCTGCCCGGCAGCGTTGGCGAAATACGGGGCGAGGAGTCCATTGTAAAGGTGTGCTCGAAAGAATCGCCGCAGCCAAATGACAATCCCGTTTCTGTTAACCCTTGAACCAGACTACCGCCTGCCCCTTCGCACATGAGCTGGATAGTGTAAGTTCGCGGACGTTGATCTGTTGGTAACTGGCGCGCGTCCAGAAGAATCGTATCGCTGCTATCTCCTTCAGGGAATGAAATTGCATTGCTAAAGGTGCTGGCCTGCGCTGACTGTAGAGTGAGCGTGTGGGGTTCGGTATCCGGTGACGTCACTGGATTGTAAACCGGGGAAGCAGTGATCAGGTAGGTGAGGCTGCTACCGGGTTGAGTTTGCTGAATCACAAGAGGTATCAGTTGACCGGGTGTATCAAAAACATGTTGAATGCTCTCCCCACAGCCAAATTCGCTGGAACCGTCTTGCAAGCTGGCATATACGCCACCAAGTGCCGCACCAGAACACAGCAGGTGAAATTCAATACTTCGGGGATAGCCAGCAACCAGCCCGGCAACGCTCACATTGATCAAATCGCTCGAATCAGTGGGTGTCAGTACACTGTAAAACTGCGTGTCATTTTCCAGCGAAATTACAAAATTCGTTGATGACTGGGAGGAAGGGTGAAGCCCTACCGGGTCTATCAACAGCGTATATTGGATATGTGCGGGATCAGGATGATTCGCT
>CAZBPB010000262.1:0-2463 GCA_964493565.1 uncultured Pleurocapsa sp.
GGAAGTCTGCCCTGTAAAATTCTCAACGTCACGAGAGAGAAACCCTTTCTGGACTGGACGAGTCCTTGCCACATAACGTAGTCCCGCTGCGTTGCTTCCGGGCAAAGTAAGGTCATGCGTGTGTCAGAAGCCCCCGCCTTTTGGCGTGGGGAGCGTCACAGGGAAAATGCGCGAAAGCTTCAATGACTGTTAATGCCCGGCGTTTTTTGAGTGTGATAAACTAGGGGCTATGACAGTCAATGTTAAGAATCCAACGGATACTTGGGCGCGCGTCACATCGGATATTCTCAGCCCACCGGTAATATGGGGTGTACTGGCATTCCCGGTAGCTTTTCGCGCCGCTGAATCTGTACAGCAGGCGCTGCTCTGGGCGCTGACCTATACGGCGCTGGTATGCGTGATGCCTGCAATCTATATCGGGCTGAACGTATGGCGCGGGCACATTTCCGATATTCATATCCCGATTCGTGAGCAGCGCATACGCCCGTTTGTGGTATCGCTGATCGGCACCGGGCTGGCCTGGCTCGTGCTTTCCTGGATGGGCGCCCCGGTGCTGCTGCCGATGTTTGCCCTGTTTAGTCTGGTACAAATCGGGGTCATGCTGCTGATCACTATCTGGTGGCAGATCAGTATGCACACGATGTGCATCACCGGCGCGGTGGTCGTGACCGGCGCGCTCTATGGCTGGGTGCCGATGCTGATTCTGGCCCCGCTCATCCCGATGGTCGGCGCGGCGCGCTTGAAGCTGCACCGGCACACCGTTGCCGAGGTGGTGGCGGGTGTCGCGGTTGGCGGCGGCATCACCTTGATGATGACCCTGATCAGCTTACCGGTGCTAAACACGCTGCAATAACCTTGCCCTGCGCCCGATGAATGGGTTGAGGGCTGAGGTCATTGAAGGCGTTACGTTCATTTAAGAATCCACGAAATGAACTCAGGCTTTATCTGCCTCGCCCGGTTGATGCCCTTTTTTCGCCAGCAAAGAACGGTACAGCTTATCCAGATCGGTGATCAGGCGATCAATGCCGTATTTCGTCACGATCTCGGCTCGTAGCCCGGCAGTATCCGGCGGGTGATTTAAGGTTTGCAGTACAGCCTCTGCCAGCGCGGCTGCATCTTCTGAAGGCACCAGCGTTCCAAACTTCCCATGTTCGAGTAAGTCTGGCAGACCACCAACGGCGGTTGCCACAATCGGCGTGCCTGTGGCTAAGGCTTCAATCACCGTAAACGGCGTTCCTTCGTTCACGCTGCTGATTGCCAGCACATCGCTGTCGGCATACACCTTCAACACATCTTGCTGCCAGCCTGTGAAGGTGACCGCCTCTCGAAGCCCCAACTCATCTACCCGTGATTCAAGCGCTTCTCTTAGCTCGCCGTCGCCAACGATGGCAAAACGCGTGGTTGGATCTGCTGCCTGAATTATTGCTGCCGCTTCCAGAAACAGCGCGTGATTTTTGACCGGCACCAGCCGCCCGACAATCGTGATTAGTTTCGCCGCTTGCGGAATATCCCATTCGCCTCGAAATGACCCTGTTAAGCGCGGCGCGGCGGAATAAGCGTCCAGTTCAAGCCCGCCGCCCATGACCGTGAATTTGCCGCGCGCGGCAATGTGATAGCGATCCGCCAGTTCGTCGCGCTGGCTGGCTGTAAGCACAATGATCGTATCGCTCAGGCGGGCGCAAAACTGCTCGATCAGCTTGAACAGGCGGGTTTTTGCCGGCGAAAAATAGCCGTGAAAAACATGCCCGTGAAAGGTATGCACGACTACCGGCACTCCGGCTAAACGCGCGGCGATCCTGCCGACGAAACCGGCTTTGGCGGTATGCGTGCTGACGATATCGGGCTTCAACTGGCGAAACAGGCGGTAAAGCGACCAGATGGTTTTGAGATCGCGCAGGGGGTGCAGCTCGCGCCCTAAGGCTGGCAGGATGATCGGCTTAACCCCGCGTTCCTGCGCGTAATACGCCATATCGCCTTCACCTTCGCCCACATTTCCGGCGATCAACCTGCTTGCATAGTCGGCATTGTAGGGCGCGTTCAGGCGCTGCGTGACCAGCGAGACGTAGATTGCCGGCCCGCCGATATTCAAACGGGCGATCACGTTCGCAATTTTGATCGGGCGGGATGGTGTTTCGCTCACTTCTGCATCACCCGATCATAGACTTCGGCAGTGCGGCGGATCATCTCGTCTGCGCTGAAGCGGGTTTCCAGCCGTTCCTGCCCGACCATGCCCATATGGCGGCGTAGCGGCGTGTCATTCAGCAGCAGCGACAAATGCGACGCCAGTGTTTCTACATCGCGTGGTTCGGCAAGCAAACCGGTTTCCCCGTCAACCACAATTTCAGGGATGGCGCTTACCCGGCTGGCGATCACCGGTACGCTTTGCGCCATTGCTTCCAGCAGCACCAGCCCGAAACCTTCCCACAGGCTTGGCATCAGGAATACATCGTAAGCCGCCATGAG
>CAZBPB010000262.1:2473-5713 GCA_964493565.1 uncultured Pleurocapsa sp.
CGGCGTTTTCGCGCCAACCCAGAAAGCGGGTTTTTGTCTCAATACCCAGTGATTTCGCCTGTGCTTCCAGCGCCGCCCGCAGTTCACCGTCGCCAGCAATCACAAGCTGCGCATCGGGGATATTCTGCGCGGCTTTCGCGAAGGCTTCGAGACCGTAAGCCAATCCCTTTTGCTCAACCAGACGGCAGGTTACGCCCACGACCACAGTTTCAGGCGATAAATCCAGCGCTTCACGCGCGGTTTTGCGGCGTGCTAGCAGATCGCCCGTCGGTGATTTTAAGCCGTAATAGATGGTCTCAATCTTATCCGGCTTTGCGCCTTCAACGTCAATGCTGAAACGGCGTACCGCCTCTGAAATGGCGATCCCGTGATCGGTCATGCGCCAAAGCTGGTGATTCAGCGCGCGCTGGCTTTTGCTCAAGCGAAATTGATCGTCATTATGCTTGCTGGAAACCACGCGCGGGCGTTTGCCGCGCAGTTTCATTCCCCGCGCCGCCGGGATACCGTATAAATCGGCGTGCAGCAGGTGAGTATGCGTCACATCCGGCTGAAGCCGCCTGAGTTCGTCCATCAGCTTACCGGTTAATAAAGGATCGGCGCTGCCGTGAATCACCACTTTTTGAGTCGGGATTCCGGCGGCAGTCGCGGCTTCATAGAAGGCTTCTACTGGCTGACCGGGATTGTGCAGATAGATCAGGTGAACATCAAGATCGCGCGCTTTCAGCCCCGGCAGCAGGGTGAGCAGATGATTTTCTGCCCCGGCAATCCCTTTGATTTTGACAATATGAACGACGCGCATCACATCCCAAGATACTCGCGATACCACGCCAGCGTGCGCGCGAGGCCGGTATCAAAATCAACCACTGGCGTGTAGTCCAGCAGTTCAACGGCAAGATCAACAGCCGCCCGCGAGTGCTTGATATCGCCCGTACGGGCTGCTTCGTGTGTTGGCGTGATCGCCGTGCCTAACAGCCGGTTTAATTTCTCGACTAGATCCAGCAGCGAAACCCGCCCGCCCGTCGCCAGATTGATCGTCTTACCGGCAGCCTCTGGCGCGCGCAAAGCCAGCAAATTACCGTGAATCACATTATCTATATAGGTGAAATCGCGGCTTTGCTCGCCATCCCCGTAAATGATGGGCGGCTCGCCGCGCAGCAGTGCCGCGATAAAGCGCGGGATCACAGCGGCATAATGCGAGGTTTCATCCTGCCGCGGCCCAAATACATTGAAATAGCGCAGCGCCACGGTTTCCAGCCCGTAGGCGGCGGTGAACACCTGACAGTAGTATTCGCCTGCCAGCTTGGATGCGCCATACGGGGAAAGCGGGTGCGGCGGCATAGTTTCGACTTTGTATTCGCCTTCAATATCGCCATAAGCCGAAGATGAGGCGGCATAGGCGACACGCTTCACGCCAGCATCGCGCGCGGCCAGCAGCACGTTTAAGGTGCCGGTGACGTTAAATTCATGAGAGGTCAGGGGATCGTCTATACTGCGCGGCACCGAAGGCAGCGCCGCCTGATGCAGCACGTAATCCGCGCCGGCGCAGGCTTTGTACATCGCCTCAAGATCGGTGATGCTGGCTTCGATCACTTCCAGATCGCCCGACAAATGCGCGAGATTGCTGCGCTTGCCGGTCACGAAATTATCCACGATGCGAACGCGCTGCCCATCTTTCAACAGGTGATCAGCGATATGCGAGCCGATGAAGCCCGCGCCCCCGGTAATTAAGTACAATTCAGCCATAGATAGATCACGCGTTCATTAGCGACGAAATCACGTTCAGTGTACCCCAAACCAGCGCCGGATATAAGCGTAACCTCACCCCTCAATCCCCTCAGCCGTGCACGGAGAGGGGAAGCTAAGCGCAGCGCAGCAGGGGTGAGGTCATAATGGTAACTTAAACCGCCCGGCATTCTCAAAATGCTCGTAGTCCATTAGAATTTGTAACATGCTGACCCGAAGACACAGGGTCTTTGTTTTGAAAGGACTTTCCGTACATGCAAACGGAACCTCAGTATATTGCCGATGGGATGGTCGTTAGTCTGGCTTACATATTAAAAGTTGATGGCGAGGAAGTTTCGCGCATGACTCCAGACGAGCCGATGGAATATCTGCATGGCTATCAGGAAATCGTGCCGGGGCTGGAAGCCGCGCTGACCGGCAAGCGCATTGGTGACCAGCTTGCCATAACCCTGTCTCCCGCCGAAGGCTATGGCGAATATGATGCCGAAAATTTCGAGGAAATTGGCCGCGAAGACATCCCCTTCTCTGACGATCTGGAGATAGGTATGGATCTCGAAGTCGAAGATGAAGAGGGAAATGCCTATTTAGCGACTGTTTCCGCCATCGGCGATGATTCGGTCACGCTGGATTTCAACCATCCGCTGGCGGGAAAATCGCTGGATTACGAAGTTGAAGTGGTGGATATTCGCATCGCCGATCCGGAAGAACTGGAACATGGACACGCTCACGGCGCGCTGTTCTTCGATGAACTCGACTTCGACGATGACGATTTCGACGAAGAATACGAAGACGAGGAAGGCGAGGGCTAAAAGCCCTCACCCCGCTGCGTTTCGCTTCCCCTCTCTGTGTGCGGAGAGGGGATTGAGGGGTGGGGTTCGCAGTTCACTCGTTCCATCTACACAGCATTTTTCGTAGGGACAACGCACGCGTTGTCCTTCTGTTTTATCTGCCCCAATCACTTAACGCATGTAGCAGCGAGTCTTCTATGACCTTCGATATTCCGTTCATTCTGGCTTCCGGTTCTCCGCGCCGCCGCGAACTGCTTGGCTCGCTGGGCATCACCTTCACGATTGCGAAGCCAGATATTGATGAAGCGCAGCATGAGGGCGAGAACCCGCTTGACTACGTGCGCCGCCTGAGCCGCGAGAAGGCCGAAGCGGTGGCCGCGCGCACGACACCCCCCGCGCTGATTATAGCGGCTGATACGACCGTCATTCTGGATGATGAAATTCTGGGGAAGCCGGCGGATCCGGCTGAAGCCCGCGAGATGCTGCTGCGCCTGCGAAACCGCGATCATACCGTTTGTACAGCTTTGACCTTGGCGCGACTGATCGCTGGCGAAGCGCCGCAGATTCAAACCACGCACACCTGCACGACCGTTTGGATGCGCGATTACAGCGACGCCGAAATCGAAGCGTATATCGCCAGCGGCGATCCGTTCGACAAAGCTGGCGGCTATGCCATTCAGCATGTTGAGTTTGCCCCCGTCGTCCGCAT
>CAZBPB010000263.1:0-5656 GCA_964493565.1 uncultured Pleurocapsa sp.
CCGGCACCTTGAGCATGGCGAACGCTGGCCCGAACACTAACGGTTCGCAGTTCTTCATCACACATGAGCCGCAGCCACACCTCAACGGCAAGCATGCGGTATTCGGCAAGGTCATTGGTGATGGGCAAAAGGTGGTCAACGCAATTCGTCAGGGTGACAAAATGACGAGCGTGACGATTACCGAAAGTTAAAGTCACGCGTTCGGGGCAATAACCAATCACCGCGAAGTAAAAGACTTGAGGCTTTCCTTTTGTCATTTGCAGCTTCGCGGTGATTTTTATGACACACTTCAGGAAAATATCACCGATTTTCTTTTGCGGGAAATTCTGCACTACTGTAAAGATCGATTACATCACGTCGTTCGAGTAATTCGGCGTAGCGTTCGTTAAAACGGGGCACAAAATCCCGCACGCCGCGTATTTGCAGGCGCATATCGTAGGCATCTTCATTGTTGCTCTGGTAATACTTTGGCTTTACACCCTCGACTCTGAACCCATACTTCTTGTACAGATTCTGGGCGACGATGTTGCTAACGCGCACTTCAAGAATTATATAGTCAGCATCCAGCGTGACACAGCGATGGAGCATGGCGGCGAAAACGAGTTCGCCATAGCCATGACCCCGCATGTTAGGATGGCTGGCGATAGTACTGATATGCCCTTCTCCACTGATGAACCATAAACCACCATAACCAACGACCTGCGTATTCAGGTGTGGCTGCGAGGCGATGGCGCCGAGTAATTTCTTCCAGCCCGGCGGCGTGTTTTGCCGTTCGCTGTATTCCAGCGTCACCATGTGGCTGTAGGTTGACTCATTCACTTCGTAAGAATAGGAACGCGCAGTCCAGGGCGGATTAAACGACAGCTGTTCAATCGCCATAACTTCGGGAATATCAGGGCTGCGCATATACCGAAGCGTTAAGCTCAAGGCGCGTCTTTCGTCTTTACATATACGGGAGCAACCTGCGCGGCTTCAAAAGTGGCAGGGGTGTTTTCCAACTCTTCAGCATTCTCTGGTTCTGCGTTCAGCCGGCGCAGCGCCTCTTCAGCCAGAAAGCCTGCGCGGCGCAAACGACTGGCGCCAGAAGCAATCGTTACAGGCATGCCCATGCCAACGGCATAGGTCAGGCGTTCGCGGGCATCTGCATCAATTTCGCCAGTGATCAAAGCCGGGCCGTCAATATGCATGAGCAGCATTTCCCAATCGGTAGAAATAGGTTCAGACCGCATACGCCAGCGGCCATTGCGCCACTCGTAAGCTGCCGCTGCGACTCGTCCACGCCCAGCCTGCACCACAGCGATCAACGAACCATCAAACTCGCTCTGAGCGGAAGCCAGAATATCTAACGTAGTTACGCCAACCAGGGGTATGCTACGGGCAGAAGCAAAGCCTTTAGCAAAAGCTACGCCCACGCGCAGCCCGGTGTATGTACCCGGGCCGATGGAAACAGCCATTGCCGTCAATGCGGCGTTCTCAATGGACTCGATCTGATATAAGGCAGATTGCACCGCCGGGGCCAGCTCTATTGAATGCTGGTTTTTAGTGCGCCATGTTTGCTCAAATATCACCTCACCACTATCGTGCAAGGCGATGCTGATATTCCGGGTTGCAGTATCAAGTGCCAGCAGCATTTAGGGACTCGTTTCAAGATGTTCCATAAGAGACGCCGCGAAATCGTTCAAGCAGTTGTTCATAACGCCGTCCACGCGCTTCAAATAACAGGTTGCGCCGGTTACCTTCCAGATAGCGCAAGTTGACCCATAAGTGTTCGCCCGGTAGAAATGATTCGATTTGTTCGGGCCATTCTAGAATAACGACAGCCTTGCTATTTAAAATATCATCAAGGCCAGCGCTTTCTACATCCTGTTCGCTTTCGAGGCGATAGCAATCCACATGATACAAAATATTGGTGTCACGGCTGCGAACATGCTGATGCACCAGCGTATAAGTGGGGCTGCTGATCGGGATGAGCGCGCCCCAACCCGCCCCAATTCCGGTTGAAAGCACAGTTTTCCCGGCGCCCATTTCGCCGGACAGGCAAACAATATCGCCGGGCTGCAACAATGATCCAAGCCGCGCACCTAACCGTCCAGTTTGTTCGGCGCTGTGGCTAATCACATCAAGTTCGTCTTGTTTGAGGATTGGCACAGGTGTCAACCTTCTTCTTCGATGAAGAGGAGCGATTATACAACCGTAGGGGCATCAGACACAGAGTTTTGGGCAACAATATTTAACTTCAGTTATGGTGAAGTGTTTTGTGCGAGAGATGCTGCCAATTACATCCGCACCTGCTGCGCCCGAAAACAGGCTGGGATTTCCCCGATCCAACAGGCAGCGATGAGTCCCCTACTTCACCTCTGTGCGTTCGCCTGTACGGTCACGGCGAATTAAGCTGGTGATTCGCGGGCGTGTGGCTGCCTGCGGGGAATTTCCCGACATTTGATGGGGGATAGTGACCGTGAAAGTTGCCCCTTGACCGGGGTCACTCCGTACAAAAATATGCCCGCCGTGCGCTTCGGCAATCCATCTGGCAATTGAAAGCCCCAGTCCAACACCATCGTTCGCACCCAGATCACCCGAATCACTCCGCGCGCGCGAAAGATCCGACTGAAAAAAGCGGTCAAACACATGTTTTTGATCGTCAAGACAGATGCCAATGCCGGTATCGCTCACTTCCAACACCGCATCGGCTGCGGTTCGCCTGAGGTTAATCGTGATTTCGCCGCCGTCCGGCGTGAATTTGATGGCATTGGTAATCAGGTTCAGCATCAACTGTTTGAGACGGTCATGGTCGCCTTCAATACGTACCGGTTCAAAATCACGCACGCTTACCTTCAAATCGCGATCTTTGGCTAATATCCTGGCCTCGCGATAAACCTCCGTCACCAGATCATCTAGATCAACGGAAACCAGCGTCAGGGTTAGCCCGCCATAATCTGCTTTTGCCAGCATCAACAAATCGGTCACAAGCCGGCTCATGCGGGTGACTTCGCTTTCCAGCGCGTCTAACGATTCAGGGTCAGCGCCATAGCGTTTGATCAAATCCAGATGTCCGCGGATCGCGGTTAGCGGCGTACGCAGTTCATGTGAAACATCAGCAACGAAACGCTGCTGCACCCCGAACATGTGCTCAATGCGATCCAGCATGTGATTGAACACGCTGGTTAACCGCCCGATCTCATCGTTAGGGCCGGTTGCGGGAATGCGCTTTTTCAAATCATCAGTATTAACAATACTGGATGCTGCCTCGGTGATATTGTCAATGCGATTTAGTGCGCGGGAAACCATCGACCAGCCGATCAAGCAGGTGCCCACCAGCGCAAGAGTCATTTCGATCACCACGATGATCAACAGCCAGCGACTAGCCTGATTGATCGAGGCCATGGAAATGGCTGCCTGCAAAACGAAGGTTTGTCCCCAGATGTTTACTGGACGACTGATGACCCGCCATTCTGTACTATCAATGATGGCATCCGACCACATATCGGCTTGAAGATCACCCGTAGCCGAGGCTTCTGCCTGCAAAGCCACCGGATCGAGTGCGTTGGGATAACCTTCAATGTTGCTGCTGGCACCTGAAAGCGAAACGCCATTTTCGTGGACACGCCACGCCTGAATGATCACCGCTGAAGACTGGAACATATCCAGCTCTGGAAGGCGCAGGATCAATTCTTCGGGGGTGCTAAATTCACCTGTGGGAATCGCCGCCGCGTTCGCCATCGCTTGATCAATTGTACTCATCAAGGTGTCATCAAGCACCCGCACGAGAGTCCAGCGGGTGATGCTATAGAGCATCGCTCCGAACAACGTGAGCACAATTAAGAGAATGGCTGCACACCACAAGATCAGCCGGTGGCGCAGCGGCATGGCGTTTGCAGATGCCATCGTTATTTGCTGCTCTACTACTCTTCCTCACGCAGAACATAGCCAACGCCGCGCACGGTATGTACCAACCGCGACTCGGTATTTTGCTCGGTTTTCTGGCGCAAATAACGCACATAAACCTCGATAATGTTGCTTTCGCCGCCAAAATCGTAGCCCCACACGCGATCAAAGATCACGTCGCGGGTGAGCACTTGCCGGGGATTACGCATAAAAAGTTCCAGCAGTTCATATTCCTTGGCCGTCAGGTCAATCGGACGTTCGCCACGATAGGCGCGATGGGTGCCGGTGTCCAGCGTAAGGTCTGAGAATTTCAGGATTTCGGGTTTGGATGTAGGCGTTGAGCGGCGGAACAATGCACGCACCCGCGCCATCAATTCGTCAATCGAGAATGGTTTTACCAGATAGTCATCTGCGCCAGCATCCAGCCCGATCACCCGGTCTTTGATGTCATCTTTGGCGGTCAGCATCAGAATCGGCACATCGCCTGCCGCACGCAACCGTTTGCACACTTCCAGACCATCCAGCCCCGGCAGCATCCAGTCGAGTACGACCAGATCGGGGGGCGTATCACGGGCGATTGTCAGTCCCGATTGACCGTCCCGCGCGACGTTGACACGATAGCCTTCATAAATCAGGGCGCGCTCAACAAATTGTGCAATACGGGCTTCATCTTCGATGAGGAGGATACGCTCGCCTGTCATAGCAACACTATTCCCGGTGGTACGGAGTCGGCACTATCTTTAAGCATAATAAAAAATCATGAGTGGGGGGTTAGATTACTGCCGAATACCCCCAGAGAATGTTCGTGAGGCTGGCAAAGTGCGGGATTTTCAACGGCATCCTCACTCCCTTCCATTGTATGGAGCGGAGTAAGGACAGAGATGACAATGACTGTAAATTGCATTTTCATCGAATCAGTCTGTTTCGGACGAAGAGGATATGGCTAGGGGATACCCCACAATTCAATCACTCCAAAATAGGTCGTTATCAGAGTAGCGCCATCAGGACTGAACAAAATGTCCCTCAAATTAGCATCATAGCCCTCAAAACTGGCAACATGCCTTCCGTTTGCCACCTGCCACAAACGAATATCGCCGCTAATATCCCCTGTTGCCAGCAGCGAACCGTCCGGGTTGAATTCGATATCGCTAATGATGTTTTGCACTTCAATTTCACTCATCAGTTCATGGGTCGCCACATTCCATACCCATGCGCCACCGTAATCACCTACACCTACGGCAACTAATTCTCCATCAGGGCTGAAATCCACGTCCTGGACCCGGGCGGAAAGTCCTTCTACACCGGCGATTCGCTCGCCCGTCTCTATATTCCATAATTGCATTGTCCCATTAACGCCGCCGGATGCCAGTATTGATCCATCGGGGCTAAACGCCAGACTAGTTACACCGCCGTCGTGTACTATCACATCCAGCGCTTCACCACCTGCCACGTCCCACAAACGAATGTCCCCCTCCGTATCAGCAGACGCCAGCAGCGTACCATCTGGATGAAATGCTACCTCAAGTATGCCTGCTGAATGCCCCTCAAACACGGCTATTGGGTTCCCGGTCAGCGCCTCCCACAGCCTCACTGTGCGATCCCTGCTTCCGGTTGCTATCTGCATCCCATTTGGGCTGAAAGCGATGCTGTCTATATAGTCGGTATGTCCTATCATTTCAGCCTGTATACTCAGGGAGTTCATATTCCACACCGCCACCTCACCTCCTTCAGAAGAAGCCAGCAGCGAGCCATCCGGACTGAGCGCCGAGTG
>CAZBPB010000264.1:0-2779 GCA_964493565.1 uncultured Pleurocapsa sp.
CCGGTCACGATGGCTGCTTGAGCCACTGTTACTCCACTAAACTGGGGGTAGACCATAGTTTGCATAGACCAATTGGCACATCGAAACCGGCTGTGTTGAAGCCGCAATCTTGAACAACTGGTCGCCTGTCACGGGAGAGGGCAAAATCGTCAGGTCGGGGTAAGGGTCAATCATACATAGCTTCCTAAATCTAATCGGCACTTTTCAAACGGCTTCTAATAGCCTTTCAGCCTCCTGAAGGAGGCTTATTTCTCCAGCCGGATGGTTTCAACCCCCGAATGAAAGTAAACAGGAGCCAGAATAAATGCCAACCATACTCATCACCGGCGGCACCGGCACGTTAGGTCGCGATCTGGTCGCGCGGCTGCAATCCACTGATCACACCGTCCGCATCATGAGCCGCCAGCCTGCTCCGCCAGTTCTCGCTGCCCGTACCGAATGGGCAACTGCTGATCTTGCTACAGGCGCGGGGCTGGATGATGCTGTGCGCGGCGTAAATATCATTATCAATGCTGCCAGCGATCCGGGGGGCGATACCCATCAGGCAGATGTAGTTGGCCTCAAAGCCCTGCTCGATGCCGCTCACCGGCATCACGTCAGCCATATTCTACACATTTCGATTGTGGGCATTGATCGCATGGCCTTTGGCTACTACCAGCATAAGCTGGGTGCTGAATCCGTCATTGCAGAATCAGACGTGTCCTACTCCATCGTCCGCATCACCCAGTTTCATTCACTGGTGCTGGACATGCTAAAGCCATTGTTGAAAACACCTGATCTCCCGCTGCGTATCCCAACCGATATGCAGCTTCAAAGCATTGATTCTGGCGATGCGGCTGCTTACGTACTTGAGAATATCCATTCACCCGCTAATGACAGGCTACCTGATGCTGGCGGGCCTGAAGTGCTGACATTAGGTGAGATGGCGCAAACGCTCTTAGCCGCGCGGGGCGATTCTCGTCCGATTGAACATACGCTCACGCCAGATCGCAAATTGTTCTGGCCGTCGCCCCAAGTGATTGAAGCCTACCGTCATGGCTTCAACACCACGCCGGATAACAGATATGGAAAGATCACATGGCGCGATTACATCAACACGCCATCAGGCTGAGGGAATTTTGCACACACCTTTTTCACTTAGCCAATACTTTATTTACATTTCGGCGCTATCATCAGTGATAAGGCTCATAGCAGTCTGATTGAAGTTCCCTTGAGGCGCATATCAGGACGGGTCACTATCCCGCCCTGATATGTAACCCACTGTTTGTTAAAGGCGATGCGCATGAGCGATACCATCCTGATCGTAGACGACGAACAGCACATCATTGATCTTGCCAGGATGTATCTTGAGGTCGAAGGCTTCAAAATTACCAGCGCCACCGATGGCAAAACCGCGCTCACCAAAATCCTGTCTGAAAAGCCTGCGCTGGTGGTCTTAGACCTGATGCTGCCGGAATTGGACGGTTGGGAAGTGTGCCGCCGCGTGCGTGCCGAATCTGACGTGCCGATCATCATGCTCACGGCACGCGGGGAAGACATTGATCGCATCGTCGGGCTGGAACTGGGCGCAGACGATTACCTGACCAAGCCGTTCAACCCGCGTGAACTGGTGGCGCGTGTGAAAGCGATTTTGCGCCGCACCGAAAAGCGCAATTCACCGTCTGCTGATTCCGTCTTGAAGCTGGATAACCTGTGGATTTTCCCTGACCGCCGCATCGTAACCGTAGAAGGCAAATCGGTTGATCTGCGCGTGAAGGAATTTGACCTGCTCACGACCCTTGCCGAACACAAAGGCATGGTCTTTACCCGCGAAAAGCTGCTGGATGTAGTCTGGGGCTACGATTTTGCCGGCGAAACCCGCACGGTAGATGTACATATCGCCCATTTGCGCCACAAGCTGCAAGGCATGAAACCGACGATTGAAACCGTGTGGGGCGTCGGCTACCGGCTGGATATATGATCCAGCGTTTTATACGCGGCATTCGCGGGCGTTTACTGCTCTCGTATTTATTTCTCGTCATCATCACCGTCGGCACAATTGCCCTTTCGTTCATCTTGATTTTGAACACTCGTGCCGCCCCGCCAGAGCCGGTGTATCAGCAGTTGGCAGCGATTGCCCTGCAAGTAGATCCGCTGCGCCTGTTACTGGAATCGTGGCGTCCCGGTTTACTCCGCGATCCAGAAGAATCGCTAGGCGCCATTGGCGATCAGCTTTCTTCGCTGGCGAACGAACAGAATGTGCGGGTGTTGATCGCCAACCTCTCTGATCGCAGCGTGGTTTACGACAGCGACGGCAGTTTAGCTGGCGGTCAGCTTTATGCTGATATTCAAAATTATCGCTTTCCGGCAGAATTACGGCGGGGAATGTACGCCACCATTGACGCTTTAGGCGGCAGCTTTGTAGATGATGACCGCGAATGGCTGTTCGTGGGCATCAGCGGCCTGCAAATTCAGGACGGTCAGTATTACGTGCTGTTTGCCGATACCCGCCCGGTGCAAACCCTACGGGAAGCGCTGTCCGACTTCGGCACGGAAATTCTGCCCTTGCTGGCACAGGCCGCGCTGATCAGCGTGGTGATTGCGGTGGTTCTGTCCTGGATCATCAGCCGGGGGGTAGCACGTCCCTTGCAAACCATGTCCAAAGCGGCTGGCGAAATTGCCGACGGGCATTACGAGCGCCGTATCCCTGAACAGGGCTTTGAAGAATCGCGCGATCTTGGTCAGGCGTTCAACCGGCTGGTGGATCAGGTGCAGGGTGAACAGCGCAGCCAGCAAGATT
>CAZBPB010000264.1:2789-5630 GCA_964493565.1 uncultured Pleurocapsa sp.
GAAAACGCCGCTGACCTCGATTCAGGGTTACTCGCAGGCGATTGTGGATGGCGCAGCGCCTGATACGGTGAAAGCCGCGCAAATTATCTATGACGAAGCCGCGCGGCTGAACCGCATGGTCACCGAACTGACCGACCTCGCCCGCTTGCAAGCAGGCCGTCTTTCCATGAATATTTCGGCGCTGGATATGGGGCAGTTGACCGAAGCCATCGGCCAGCGCTTAAGCATCGTTGCCAGAGAAAAGAACGTGATGCTGAAGCTGGATACCGCGCCAATGCCAGAAATTGCCGGAGATGGCGACCGTCTGGCGCAGGTGCTGACCAACCTATTGAGCAACGCGATCAAGTTCACCCCTCCCGGCGGCACGGTGACGGCGCGCACCTTTGTGCAGAACAGCGGCGTGGTGGTGGAAATCAGCGATACCGGCGTGGGCATTTCGCCGGAACAGCTACCGCGCATTTTTGAGCGTTTTTATCAGGTGGATAAGGCGCGCGGCCCGCAGCGCGGCACCGGCTTAGGGCTGGCGATTACGCAGGAAATTGTGCAGGCGCACGGCGGCACAATCAGCGTGCGCAGCCCCGGCGAAGGCAAAGGCGCAACCTTTACCCTGTGGCTGCCCTCCCCGCAAATGAGTACCGTGATGCGGCGAAGGGCGTAGTTTATTGCTGGTTTTGAATAGCCTCTGCTACCGCCAGCAAATCTGCCGCGCAGCCGGGCGGAAGCGCGTCTTGCGGTAGCGTTTCCACACGCACGATGAAATCGTCAATCGGACGTGCATTGGTTTCGACCTGATCCAGCGTGGCATTGAGGGCTGTGTCTACCTGTGGCGATGCGTTACAGGCTTCAGCAATAGATTGCAGGCGTTCAATGGACGGATCAGGGACAACGATATTCAGTGTTCCCGTTACATTACTGGCATCAAACACTTGCCCAGCATTCAGGGCTGACTGCTCTTCGGCGGTTGGTTCTAAAACGGCTAACCGCCCCACATAAGGACTCCATGCGGCACTGTAGAATGGCCCAATTTGTGTTTCGTGAACTAACTCTCCGGTAGCAGCATCCCATTCCCTTAATGTGCCATCGCCACTGGCACTAAGTACCGTGCTGCCATCAGGTGCAAAAGTCACATCCCGAACCCAGGAAAGCGCCAAGTTATCAACATCTCGGCTATCGGGTTGATGGTAAGGGTTTGCTATAAACTGACTGAGCGTTTGGGCTGTATTCGCATCCCAAATAGTTGCGAGGCCATTAATGCTGCCTGTCACCAATGCGCTACTATCTGGACTCCATGCTAGTGAATACATCTGATTAGGGCAACATTCGATTCTAGATGACCCCGATAACACCTCGAATGTTTGTGCGTCAATTGTGCCAATCCCCAAGGAAACGGATAGAGCAAGCTTTTTGTCATCAGGGCTAAAAGCAGCGGCAACGATACTGCCGCTATTGTGACGCTCAAGTAAATTGCCAGTTGTCACATCCCAGACAAAGAGATTTGGTCTAGTATCGAATCCCCAGCTAAGTAATTGTGTTCCATTTGGTGACCAAGCAACAGCAACAACAGCATCATTGTGTCCTGTAAGTGTATATAGCAATTCCCCACTATCTGCATTCCATACTTTGACGGTTTGATCATAGCTGGGCGTTGCAATCATGCTGCTATCGGGACTCCACGCTACCATCGGAATAAAATCAGTATGCCCACCAAACACATGGAGCAATTGGTTAGTCCCTGCGTCTCGTACTTCAACGCTATTACCAATAACCATAGCTACCCGTGTACCATCGGCACTCCAGTTTGGCGGTACAACATAGTCTCCTCGGCCTATCTGCGCCTGACTCGTTGACGTAGTGAACCCAAGCACAGCACCCAATATCAACGCAACGCAGATAATTTCTCTTAGCTTATTCATAGAAAACATCATTCCTTCTCCCTACCAACCCGGTGTCGAAAAAATGTCCCGTATACGCGTATCTACGTCAAAATGACGCACGTCTCCGGGCAGGCTTGGATCGGGCGTGCCCAATATGCCCGCACTGTTGCCGGGAAAACTCGGATGCGGCGTTCCGCTCCATGCAAGGTTCAGAAAACCGGGACCGGACCAATGATCGTAAGAAGGTTGTGGGGTCATGGAGCAGGGGTTAGGCGCTGGGGTGCCTTCCATTGAGTTGAGGCGATAAACCCAATTCAGGAAAGAGTCTGCTGCTGCCTCAAGGGCAATATTTGCGGGGTTTTGTTGAAAGTTCGTTATCAACGGCACCGGTGTTGAAGAACCGTTCAAGTATTGTGCCGGCCCAGTTCCCCAGCCACGCCGCCCTCTCGTCCAACTACTTATATAGAAGCCCATAATAGTTCCCGTGTTAGGTATCGGAGTGCAATCTAGAAGTTCAAACGCTCCATCAATAGGATCAGAAATCCCATACCCTGTACGGTAGTCAAAGATATGCCCTAACTCGTGAACAATAGTGTATTGGTCGGCTTCAAGCGTAGGCGTAGTCCCCGAATAATGATCGGCCAAATCGTCGTTGCAGATAACTGCTGCTGGCCTGAGAATATCCGTGGGCACTGTGGCTTCCTGATAGGTGTAACACTCGCCTCTTACAAAACCTGGATATTGGAATGTCGCCGTTTGTCCCATTCGGCTGCCATATTGATATTCATAGTCTGTAATGGTGATGTCACCATCTTGCTCAACACGAATGAACAATATCTCCGTGCCGCTGTTTTCGAGCATAACGAGATTGAACGCTTCTTCAGGGGTATTCACAGTGGATGCGAGATAATCGAAGGCTTGGCCGACGAGAGTAACACCATCCTCAATGGCATCTCTTTCGGGGTTT
>CAZBPB010000265.1:0-4283 GCA_964493565.1 uncultured Pleurocapsa sp.
ACAAATCCAAGCAGTGGGGGAATACCCGCCATGCTTAGCGCAGCCACCAGCGTGGCTACAAAGGTCACTGGCATCGGGCGAGCTAAGCCGCCAATTTTGTCAATCAGCCGTGTGTGTGCAGCATGATCCACGCTGCCAACCATCAGGAACAGCGCCGCTTTGTAGAGCGCGTGTGCCAGTACGCCTACAGCCAGCGCCACCGCCGCATATTCGCTGTCAGCGCCCTGTACAGCCACCAGAATCCCCAGCCAGCTTACCGTGCTGTAGGCAAGAATCGCCTTAAGATCCGTTTGCCGTAAAGCGATCACCGCAGCATATACAAACGTGATCAACCCGATGATGGTAATGGTATACATCCACAGGTCAGTGCCGTTCAGTAATGTGCCCATTCGCGCCAGTAGAAATACGCCGGCCTTGACCATCGTTGCCGAATGGAGATAAGTGCTGGCGGGGGTTGGCGCTTCCATCGCTCCCGGCAGCCAGAAATGCAGCGGCCACTGCGCGCTTTTAGTGAACGCCCCGGCAAAGATCAGCAGTGTAATCGGCACATACAGCCCGCTGTCCCGCAGCACGTCCGGGTTGGTCAGCAGCGTCATAAAATCAAATGTCCCGCTGACCACGCCGATCAGCAGCACGCCAGCCAGCAGCGCCAGCCCGCCCCCCGCGGTGATCAACAGCGCCCGCCGCGCACCTTCGCGGGCAGCGGAACTCTCGTTCTTGAAGCCGATTAGCAAATACGATGTAAGGCTGGTGATCTCCCAGAAAACGAACAGCAAAAGCAAGTTGCTGCTCATCACAATGCCCAGCATCGCCGTCATAAAGATCAGCGTATATACACTGAAGCGCGCCAATTCCGCCGGCTTTTCGAAATACCCGCCGGCATAAATCAGCACCAGAGCGCCAATTCCGCTGATAATCAGCGCGAACAGCAGCCCGAGGCCATCCAGAAAGAATGAGAGGGAAACGCCCAGCGAGGGGAACCACGCAAGCTGTGCGGTGGCAATTTCACTAGCACCCACCTGCGTCGCAGCCAACCATAGGAAGATCGCAGCGGGAACAATCGGAGTTAGCCGCGCCAGCCACCTGCGTGGAACTAGCGCCAATACCAATGCCGCTACAGCCGGGGCAAACACGATTCCGAATAGAAGCATGATGTCTCGATCTGTTAATGCCAACAAAAATTAGGGCAGCACCCCGCTTCAAAAAGAAAGCCGGATGGCACATTATACGGTGTATCGCACCCTCGCCCTACATTTGCCTTGGAGACTTACCCGCATAAGCCGTATGGGGAAAATCAAACAACTGCCGTTTTTGCTGGAACTTTTGAAACTGATTCTGCGTCTTATAGGTAACAGCAGCGAGAAGGGCAGTAATGGTTAATCACTGCCGCCGTAAACATCCACAACTTGACATTTTTACGTAACTTTGACTGCATTTTTAGCGTTATATAGATACACACCAACAGCTATCGGAGTGTCCCATGTACCGCCATCTGCGCCTCACCCTATTTATTCTTGTACTCATCTCGATTTTCGTGAGCATGGGCATCATGAGCGCGCAGCCCCCGGTTTCTTCGCCGTACTTACGCTCGGTCACGCTTCCCGTATACGAGAGCGCGGTTGCTGCGCGCGTTATCGAACGCTAATCAAGCCTGCCGGTCTACGCTTTTGCCGCCGCTGTAATGAACACCTGCGGAACATCCACCGGAATCGCCTCAGGTTGCTCGATCTTGCTGGTGATGTTAACGTAACTTCCTGTTTCCGAAGCCAGCGCAACCGAACTCATCACCTCCAGAACATGATACGCGAGCGCCCCGCTTGCCCGATGCGGCCTGTTATGTTGAATTGCATCTGCCATATCTGCCAGACCAATCCCGCGCGCCCAGATATCCGGGTATGCTAGCGGCGTCTCTTCCCATTGATGGGTTTCCGGCAGCATCACCTGTACTTCTCGCGGGTTGTGTCCGTTGGGATCGGGAACCACCAGCGAGCCTTTTTCGCCGTAAATTTCCATCTGCGGCAGACGGTGCCCCCACACATCAAAACTGGTGATCAGCGTTGCAATCGCGCCGGACTCAAATTCCAGCGTTCCCGCATAATGTGTAGGCACTGTGACCGGAATGTGATGCCCGTCTTTGGCGATACGCTCAGGGAACGAAACTCTAGCGACGCCGCTGACCCGCGCTACTGGCCCCAGCAAATTCACCAGACAGGTCACATAGTACGGCCCCATATCCAGCATTGGCCCGCCGCCCGCTGCATAGAAGAAATCAGGATTCGGGTGCCAGCTTTCTGGCCCGTGCCCCGCCATGAAGCCTACTGCCGCGACAGGCGTGCCGATCACGCCGTCATCTACCAGCTTGCGGCAGGTCTGGTGCGGAGCAAACAGGAACGTATCCGGCGCGCAGCCCACCCGTAAACCCCGTCTTTCTGCTGTTTCCACAATCGCGCGCGCATCTTCAGGCGTAATCGCCAGCGGTTTTTCGCTGTAAACGTGCTTTCCAGCGCTCAAAATATCCTGACTAACCGCCGCGTGTGCAGCCGGAATGGTCAGATTAACCACAATCTCGATTTCATCGTCTGCCAGCAGCTCATCCACCGTCAGCGCGCGCGGGATTGCGTATTCTTCAGCCACAGTCTTGACCCGTCCCGGCAGCAAATCCGCGCAGGCCACCAGTTCCAGATTTTCGTACTCACGACAGCCTTTGATATATGCCGGACTGATGTTTCCCAGCCCGATAATGCCAACCTTCATTTTTTCAACCATGATTTACCCTTAGAAAGATTCTTATCGCCTGAGCCGTTCACGAAACAGGCGTATTGTGAACCGAGTCCGTTTCTTATTGCGGTGATGCTCAATTTTGACGGCTTGAAAATATTGTGTCAAATTTCACCATAAGATGGCGCGTGCTATAAATATATTCTGAAATGAGCCTGCGCGTACGCGCACACAAACCGGATGAATGAAATTATGGAACACTTCGGAATCACCTCTGGCGGCGCTGCCGTTGAACAATATACGCTCACCAATGTTCACGGCATGGAAGTCAAATTCATCACCTTTGGCGGATCCATCACCTCGATCCGTGTGCCGGATCGTAACGGCACCTTCGCCAATGTGAATCTCAGTTTGGCGAGAATCGAAAATTACGAAGCTGGCAGCCCATATTTTGGCAGTCTGGTCGGGCGGGTTGCCAATCGCATTGGCAGTGCCCGCTTTACGCTGGGCGGAAAAGTCTACCCGCTGGCAGCCAATAACGGACAAAACGCGCTGCATGGCGGCTTAAAAGGCTTTAACAGCAAAGTCTGGACAGCAGAGAAACTTCAGCCCGAACGCGGTGACAGCGTTGCTTTAACTTATGTTAGCCCCGATGGCGAAGAAGGCTATCCCGGAACGCTCACCGTTCGCGTGGTCTATACCCTGACTGATGATAACGCCATCCGCATTGACTACTCAGCCAGCACCGATGCGCTCACCGTCGTTAATCTAACTAACCACGCTTATTTCAACCTTTCAGGCGCGGGATCAGGCAGCATTGAGGATCACCTCATCACCATTAACGCCGATCATTACACCCCCATTGATCGCGGCTTGATCCCTACGGGCGAGCTTGCCCAGGTTGACGGCACGCCCTTCGATTTGCGCCAGCCTACCCTGATTGGTCTGAATTTGCGCTCCAACCACCCGCAAATGGTGCTGGGGCGCGGTTATGACCATAACTTTGTGTTAAAGCAATCTGATACCCAAAGCCCGACGTTCGCCGCCCGCGTATATGAGCCGATCTCAGGGCGGGTAATGGAAGTATTCACCACCGAACCGGGCGTGCAGTTCTACACCGGCAATTTTCTGGATGGCACGCTGGTCGGCGCGGAAGGGCACACTTACCGACAGGGAGATGCTCTATGTCTTGAAACCCAGCACTTTCCAGACTCGCCCAATCAGCCGCAGTTCCCATCCATCGAATTGCAGCCCGGCGAGCTATTCCAGTCAACAACCGTCTATAAGTTCTCTGTGGAATAAATACGCGGCGCTGGAAGTGAACGATAGCTTCCAGCACCGCATCATCTGAATAACCTTGATGACCACTCAACGAGATCGCTATCTTTCAAAATGGTCGCTCACGGATCCGCAGCCGCTGGCGCAAACCTTCACCAGCACCTTATTCATCGTGCAGTATGCGCAGCAGCCAGCCGTTCTCAAACTACTTACGCCCGTTGGCATCAGCGATGAGCAGGCAGGGGCAGTAGCCCTCGCCTGTTTCAATGGCCACGGCGCGGCGCGTC
>CAZBPB010000265.1:4293-5091 GCA_964493565.1 uncultured Pleurocapsa sp.
TTGCCGAACTGCTTGACGATGCACTCGAGTGCCGCGTCGATGGGCACGGCGGCGTCGGTGGCGCGAAACAACTTGAGCAACTCTTCGTTGGCCAACACGGCCGTGTCGCGGATCTCGTCCACGTCGTGCGGCACTGTTTCAATGGTCACGGCGCGGCGCGTCTGTTGCAACATGATCACGAAGCGCACTTGCTGGAATACATTGACGGTGATGATCTGGTTCCGATGGTTAAGCAGGGCGAAGATGAACAGGCGACCCACATCATTGTGGAAGTGCTGAATCAACTGCACGGTGTTCACATCGCTGCGCCGCCAGCCGGTCTACACGCGCTTAAACACTGGTTTCGCTCGCTGTTCGACAAAGCTGAAACGGATCGTCAATCTGGCGCGCAATCCATCTACATTCAGGGCGCGAAAATTGCCAGAAGTTTGCTGGCAAACCCGCGTGAACAGCGCGTATTACATGGCGATATTCACCATCAGAATATCCGCCATCACCGTCAGCGCGGCTGGCTGGCCTTTGATCCCAAAGGCTTATACGGCGAACGCGCCTATGATGCCGCCAATACGCTGTTAAATCCGGTTGCGATGCCTGATCTAGCCATCAATGAAAAACGACTGCTCGCCAATGCCGCTATTCTGGCAAATGGTTTAGAAATTCCGCTGCCCCGCTTGCTGGCCTTCACCTTCGCCTATGCCTGCTTAAGCGCGGCATGGTCACAAGAAGATGGTGATGCCGCTAACGATGCGATTGCTATTGCGGAACTCATTCAGCCGCATTTGCAGATGTAAACCAGTC
>CAZBPB010000265.1:5101-5626 GCA_964493565.1 uncultured Pleurocapsa sp.
CGGTGCTTTCACCAGAAGCGTGAACAGCGCATACAGTGAAAGTCCAGCCACGAAAAACAGCGCTGCCAGACTCGGCTCGCCGTCACGGTTGGCTTCAGGAATAATGCTTTGCGTCACAGTGGTGATCAGAAAACCAGAGGCGACAGCAATCAGAATCAGCCGAAGGTCGAGCGATTGATTGCGGAATACCAGAAAACCGAGCAGCGCGCCGCCCATCAGGGCAGCAACAAATACCAGCATCAGGATACGCCGGAAGCGTAACGACTGCCCGCTGCGTTTCGCCATAGCGACGGTCACAAGAGCCAGCGGTGCGGTGCTGATAGCAATACTCAGCGCCAGCACGATCCCCGTACCCAATGTCAGGCTGAAACCCAACCCGATCACCACCCCGTCAATCAACATATCTACGATGATGCCGATGTATAGCGCCGTCGAAACCACTGTAATTTCTGCAGATTGGGCTGCCTGCTTCCGGGAAGCCATATAATCCATGATCACGAAACACGCGCCGCCGATGAACAAGCC
>CAZBPB010000266.1:0-5622 GCA_964493565.1 uncultured Pleurocapsa sp.
GCGAACTGTCGGGTGCTGCTCAATTTTCTGGTACAACGTTGGCTGCGTGAACGCTGGCTCGTCGCCCTCATTGTGACCGTAGCGGCGATAACCGACAAGATCAATCACAAAGTCACGCTGGAATTTGGACAGATAAGCGAAAGCAATACGCGCAGCCTCGATAGCCCCCTCTGGATCATCAGCATTTACGTGAATGACCGGGATTTTGAAGCCTTTGGCGAGATCGCTGGCATAAATCGTGCTTCTAGAATCTACTGGCTCGGTGGTATAGCCAAGCTGGTTGTTAGCGATAATATGAATGGTGCCACCCGTCCAATATCCCGGAAGCCGGGACAGATTGAGCGTTTCGGCAACGACGCCCTGCCCTGGAAATGCCGCATCGCCATGAATAACAATTGGAAGGGTGATATTGGGGTTGAAAACAGGGGCGCCACCGCGTGAAGCGCTTGTACCCGCCGCACGCGCCATTCCTTCTACAACGGGGTTTACAAATTCAAGATGGCTGGGGTTCGGGGCCATGGAAATCATCATGGCAACAGGCTGACCATTCTGAATTGCTCGGTTGGCACCTAAGTGATATTTCACATCACCAGTCCAACCGAGGTCATCGCGGAACTTGCCCTGCTGTACCGGGTCTTTGAACTCAGCAAAGACCGCAGCATAAGGCTTGCCCAACAGGTGCGCAAGCATATTCAAGCGCCCACGATGCGCCATACCGATCAGAATGTTGCGAACACCACTTTCCGCGGAAGCGCCGATGATCTCATCCACAATCGGCACCGTAACATCCAACCCCTCAATCGAGAAGCGGTGTTTTCCGGGGAAAATGCGGTGAATAAAGCGCTCGAAAGCTTCAACTTCAGTCAAGCGCCGCAAGATTGCCGCCGGGTTAATCGGGTCTTGCGGGGCACGGAACTGACCGGACTCAGCAGTGAAGCGCAGCCACTCCCGTTCAGAAGGCTCGCGCACATGCTCATAATCGAAGCCGATCTTGCCGGTATAAACCTGGCGAAGAGCTTGAACCGCCTGATATGCATCTGCACATTGCGCGGCAATAGGCCCGCCAACCATGCTGGCGGGAAAAGCGCGTAACTCCTCCTCGGTTATCCCGTGTGTGGTCGGATTCAAAGAGGGATCGCCGACATTACGCATGCCCAACGGATCAATCTGGGCCATCAAATGTCCGTACTGGCGAATGGCTTCAGCATAGTTCACGCCAGCAACCACTTTTTTGATGTCTACTACTGAAGAAGCTGCGCCCCCGCTTTCGGGCAACGCTGCTGGCTCTTCCGCCAGAGGTGGCCGCCAACGGGCAAAGAGGGCGCGTGTTTCTGCGTCTACGCTGTCAGGATTACTCAAATATTTCTCGTAGAGTTCCTGCACATAGCCAGCATTCGCACCGTGAAAAACATTCCAGAATGTCATTTGGCAAGAATTATCCCTTATGTATGCCTTGCAGTGTAACTGCGTAAAGTCAAATCATTTTATGTATAGTCTACAGGAAATTCGAGGGCGGTGGCGCACTTTCGCGCATCAAATTCCACAAATCCGCTGTTTTATCGGCTGTGGAAAGCGCGATCTACACAAAATCAGTGCTATGGGGTTGGAATTTCGGCGTGATCGTCGAATTGATGTTGATAAAGCTCCGTATATACTCCCCCCAGCGAAAGCAATTCTTCGTGTTTACCCTGTTCAGCGATTCGCCCGCGCTGCATTACCAGAATACGATCCGCATCACGCACCGTGCTCAAGCGATGGGCGATAATCAGGCTAGTGCGCTCCTTCACCACCTGTGCCAGTCCCTGCTGGATGAACGCTTCGGTCTCAGTATCAATACTGCTGGTCGCTTCATCCAAGATGAGGATACTTTGCGGATTGTGAATCAGCGCGCGCGCAAGCGCCAGCAGCTGCCTCTCGCCCTGTGAAAGATTCGCGCCACCGGGGAGCAAATGAAAATCATAAGTATCCGGCAATTTCTCAATGAACGGCGCAGCACAGGCCAGCCTTGCCGCCGCTTCCATCTGCTCTCTGGTCACTGTGGGATCGAACAGGCGCAAATTATCGGCAACAGTGCCATCGAAGCAGTACGGGTTTTGAGGGACTACTGTGACATATTTGCGTAGGTTCCCAGCCGAAATATCGCGGACATCTACGCCATCAATCAAGACACGCCCACTATCAACATCATAGAAACGCGCCAGCAAACCAGCAAGCGAGGTCTTGCCTGCGCCGGTTGCGCCAACAATAGCGATGCGCTCGCCCGGCTGCACCGAAAATTGAACTTCCCGTAAGATCGGGTGACCTTCTTCGTAGCTGAAGGTGACGTGATCGAAGGCAAAGCCGTGCCGGGTTTGCGAAAGTGCTACTGGATGCTGTGGCGCAGGCAAGTCCGGCTCAATATTCAACATACGCGCAACGCGTTCCCCGGCTGAAAGCGCTGTCTGAATCTGCGCAATCTGTTCAGCAAGTTGAAGGATCGGGTCAAAACTACGGCGCGTATATTCAATAAAGGCAATCAACATTCCAACAGTTGCCCACTGGGCAAGTACGCCGTAACTGCCCCCATAAAGCAGAATTGCCAGTCCAAGGGTCGTTAACAACTGTAGGCCACTGACGTACATGGTGTAAGCATCGCGCATATGGCTGTGCGTTTCACGATAGCTCAGGTTGATCGTGTCAAACTCGTGCCGGCTTAAGTCTTGCCGTCCGAACAACTGGACAATCAACATCCCGCTGAACTGTTCATTGACGTATGCAAGCATATCAGCGACCAATTTATGCAAGCGGTTGGATGCGATGCGTATTTTTCGCCTCCAGTATACGGTTGCCACAGTCATCACCGGCAATACGCACACGCTCAAAAGTGCCAACCGCCAGTTGATCACGAACATCACAACGATAATGCCAACCAGCGTGACCAGATTGCTAGCTACCAGCACGATACTTGTCGAAAGCAGTTCTGTTAGCGCCTCAATATCATTTGACATACGAGAGACAAGCTGCCCGACGGGTGTGGTATTGAAAAAGCGCATATCCTGTTTCAGGATATGTTCAAACAACTGCTGGCGCAGGTTAACCAGAGCATTCTGCCCGACTGTCTGGAGTAAGTAGGTATACGCAAAACGCAGTACAAACACCACGAAGATTGAAACGAAGTAAATGATTCCGTAGGGAATTAACCCCTGAAGATTGCCTTCTGTTATCGGGCCGTCTACTGCCTGCTGCACCAGATAAGGGGGCAACAGGGAAATGATTGTGACGGCAATCAGCATCAGGAAAACAATGAAAATCTGGAACTTGTACGGCGCAAGGATACGCCCGAGCATGGCAAGCAGGAACTTATCAGAAATCTTACCGGTTTCCAGATCTGCACGGCTCTCTAACCGGGTGGGGGGTTTGCGTACAGCATTGATCACGATAAGGTGCCTTCCCCTACCAGTTCACGCTCAACCATACGCCTGTACAACCCGCCGCGCTTGATCAATTCATCATGTGTGCCATCTTCGACAATCTGACCATGATCCATCACCACAATTCGATCCGCATCTTTCACGGTAGCAATACGATGGGCGATGATCAGGCTGGTGCGGGAACGCAAAACTGCGCGTAGATCACCCAGAATATCGGCAGCGGTATGCGTGTCTACGCTTGAAAGCGCATCATCCAGTACAAGAATGGCCGGATCACGAACAACCGCCCGGGCGATAGCGACACGCTGTTTCTGGCCACCAGAGAGCATGACACCCTTTTCGCCCACTAATGTTTCCATACCCTGTGGCAACTGCACCAGATCGTTACTTAAGCGCGAAATGTTTACTGCTTCCTGCACGTCACTCTCAGGGATGCTTTCCGATCCCATACGGATATTTTCTTCGAGCGTCTGGCTGAACAGGAAAGTGGACTGCGGCACATAAGCCATCGCATCACGCAGCGATTCGAGGTTGTAGTCACGGATATCACGACCCGCAATCAGCACCGCGCCTGAGGTTGGATCGTTCACACGCGCAAGCAAGTTCGCAAGAAGGGTTTTGCCACAACCGGTTGGGCCAACAAACGCGACTACCTGCCCTGCCGGGATAGTCAACGAAACACCTTTCAATAGTTCTGTATCGTCCAGTGTTAGGCGCACATCTCTAAATTCAATCGTTGTACTGCTTTTGTTGAGCACCGCCGGTTCCGGTGGGTCATATATTTTTGCATGTGCAAGTAATGGCGTCAGTCGTACCAGCGCGCCCCGCGATTGTTGAGAACGCTGATAAATCGTACCGAGCTGAAGTAACAGGTTACTGATCATCCCCAGATAAATCAGGAAGCGAGCGAAGTTACCGATGGTTAAATCGCCATTTACCGTTTGAATACCTCCAAACAGCACCACCACGCCCATCGTCAACTGGCTGATCATGTTAGGGAGCATGCCTACCGGTTCGTTACGCCGCTTGAAATAAATCCAGCGTTTGCGATACTCCTCATTGGCAGCAGCAAAATTCTGATTGGCGCCGGGTTCTCGACCAAACGTCTTTAGGGTTTGGATTCCGCTTGCCGCATCCTGTACAAGCGCCGCTAACACACCTGCCTGCGCTTGAACTCTCTCAAATTTTGGCGCAAGCGAAAGCCCGGCGACAACCTGACCGGCGGTGGAAACTATTAACACAACGAAAGCAATTATGGTGAGGGGGATATTGACCGACGCAAGCAGGATAAAAATGAAGATTAGGCTGGTGAGCGCGCTAAAGAGGCGCAATGACGCCAATACTATGAGCCGCCAGACCATATCCACATCGCTATACATACGCGAAATCAGGTCGCCAGTTTGGAAATGCGAGAAAAACGATTGATCTAGCGTGAGCAAGTTATCGAAAATCGTCCGGCGAATATCGTAATTCACCGAATAAGAGAGTTCTCCACTGTAGTAGCGCTGACCAAAAAAAGCGAGCACTGTCAGCACTCCGAAGATGACTAGGAGCAGCACATCTTGACCGATAACGCCCATATCCGCGCCGCTTTCCACATGGTCAATGATTGCGCCGATCAGAAACGGCTCCATCGCCAGCGAAAGTCCACCTAAAATGCCGAATATGATGCAGCCAAATAATGCTCGCTTGTAACGGCGAACAAACATAAGTACCCAACGAATATTGGCCTGCGGCGCATCATTTGCAGGCGCATCTATCCGCGCGGTATGTGAGGACATTGTGTAAATATGCCTATTGTTGAGTTTGAATGGTTAACTAATGCTAACAGATACGCGTATGACCAACGCAGACCAATAACATAATAACCGATAACCGTTCGGCGCTGATGACGGTTACCCGGCGTTTAAGCGATGGGTTATTTGACCACCAGCGGCCTGACCATATTGAAGGTTTCAGCAATTCTTGCATACGAACTACCGCCTAAACGCGCAAGCGGATCGAGTTTGCGCACGTCAATGGTGCCATCCGTCAAAACCCGCTCATCTACATGCAAGTGATTGATGCGTCCGATGACGATTGAAGCGCCGCCCGGCGCGGGACTCACCTCTACAAGTTGTGTCACTGTACATTCAAACTGGATCGGGCTTTCAGCAACACGAGGAGGGGTTACGCTCACCGATGGGACTTTGGTCAAACCAGCAACTTCAAA
>CAZBPB010000267.1:0-5622 GCA_964493565.1 uncultured Pleurocapsa sp.
TGTGACCTCGGTACCATCGCGTCTATCCCAGCTTGGGGACAGCGCGTATTTTGTATATGGCGTGCCGGAAACGCAGGGGGCATACAGCGAAATTCCATTTGTTGCCAATCAGGTCATCGGCTCGTTTGGCAGGGAAGATATATTCCCACGTGTTTGGGGTGCCGACGATGGCAATTTCCGTTATGACGTGTATGAACCCCGGTTGAGTGTGCGCCAGACGGAAATCATCCCAAATGCCGCTGAAACTGATCAGGTGATCTTTGGCGATTTTGTGCGCTTTCTCGGTCACGATCTGGGTGGGCTGGAGTTTTGGCCCGGCAGGCAAATCATCGCGCATTTGTACTGGCAGCCAATTGCGCCGGTGAATGGTGATTACTCAATTTTCATACATCTGGTTGATCCTGATGGCAATCTAGTGACGACATGGGATGGCCCGGTCGGAAAAACACCTGAAGGCACTTACTATTCGACTCTGGTGTGGGAACCCGGCGAATACATCGCTGATGAGAGGGTTTTTTCGCTGCCGGATGGCTCGACTTCAATAGGCGAGGGGTATCGTATCGTGATCGGTATATATGATGCGGCGAACAATTTACGCCTGCCTGTAGCCATCAATGGGCAGCCAGCAGGCGATTCTTATGTGATCGAGGATCGTATTGCCATACGTAATGCGGCGCCTTAATGCTGTGATCTGTGCCAAGCGGATAAGCATGATTTATAATAAGGTGAAGTATGTATCATCAATTCCTACAATACCGTTCGTTTACGGCATAAAAACATGGTTGATTCAAGTAAGATTACCGCCGAACTGACCGAACAAATCGCCCAATCTGGCACGGAAATTCGGCAGCTAGAGGCGATTCTAGCCCGCGTTATGCAGGTTTTGAGCGAAAATGGTTTTCAGGTTGCGGTGGATATCGTGGGTATTGCACATACCATCGCTGAAAACCTTGAACTGGCGCATAAGAGTTCCCGTCAGGTTGCAACCCAGCTAGAGCAGATGGCTGGCCTATTACGCACATTTAGTCTGATAACGTCTTCATTGGAACTGGATAAGGTACTCGATGAAGTGATGGATACAGTTATCACACTCACCGGCGCGGAACGGGCGTATCTCGTGCTTCACGATCCAGAATCCGGACAGCTTGACATAGCCGTAGCGCGTAACTGGGATCGCGAGTCTTTAAGCGAAGACGACGCTGGTTTCAGTCGCAGCGTGGTACAGCGGGCAATGGAGCAGGGCGAAGCGATTATTACTACGAATGCCTCAACCGATGATCGCTTCCAGAATGTATTAAGCGTCGTGAATGCTCAACTGCGTTCTATCCTATGTATTCCTTTGATGGTACGTGGGGAAGCACAGGGTGTTTTGTATGCCGATAATCGTATTACTCAAAATGTGTTCCGGCAGGAAGAAATTCCCCTGTTAACTGCCTTCGGGACACAGGCAGCCATTGCAATTGAAAATGCGCGGGCTTACGGGCAGGTTAAGGAAGATTTGAATAAAGCCCTGAACGAGTTGCAAAGCCTGCAAATAGCGATTGATCGGTCAAAACTAGATCGCCAGGTTAGCGAGATTACAGACACTGACTATTTCCAACGGCTTGCTTCTTCTGCCAGAACTATGCGCGGTCGTTACACCAGAGTGGGTGAAGAATAGCGCGTAATTTGGGATAAAAGAGGCTGACGAAGGGAAACGTCAGCCTCTTTTCATTTATGAATAATTCGTAAAATCTGCGATTACTAGTTGTAAGAAACGTTTTACAAACTATAATTAGACACAAATCATACTTATGTAATTTGTAATTTGTTCATTTCGCCAATTACAAGCAGGTGACCGTGCATTGGGCGCTGGCGCACTTATCTACCTGAGCTATAGCAAATATGAAACCGAGTTCGCGCTTAAACTGGCGAGTGACCTAAAAAACGCCGGTGTGAATATATGGTGCGATCGGTTACGAATCACCGCAGGTGATGACCTTCTCCCTACCCTAAAATCTGCCCTCAATTCAGCTAATACGGTCATTTGTGTGGTGTCAGGGAACTACCTGAACGCCCAATATGCCCGGCACGAGTGGGAACATGCTCGTAAGAAGCATAAGACGCTGCTTCCTGTTGTCGCTGCCAATATGGATGGGATTACTGCCCCGCGCGAATTAGGCTTACACCGGGCGATTGATTTTAGCGGGTGGCGTGATGAAGGCCTTTATCAGGCGGCGTTATCTCGCTTGCTGCGGCTTTTTGGTGATATTCCTGAAGGCTTTATCCCCTCTCATGAAGATGTTTATTTGAATAATTTGATCGGTTCGCTTGAGCGCCGGATGGCAACTCAGGAAACTCTCGATCCCCCAGATCAGACCAACAGCCATACCGCGCGTTCCCGGCTGCGCCCTCTCTCCACACTGGAACAGGTGTGGGGAAAACTGGGTGATGTGCGCGTACTGCGCGGCGGTGAGGGATTACAGGATGGCGCGCTGCTTACGTTGAAACAGGCAGTGCGCATGTCAGGGCGCTTCGCTATTACAGGTGGCCCCGGATCCGGCAAGTCAGTGGTTCTGGATCGGTTAGCCCTGGATGCTGCGTATGCATACCGCGCCCAACCGGGGGACAACCCGCTTCCACTGCTGATTGATCTTTCTGATTACCCGGCTGAAATGTCGCTCCATCAATGCGTTGAGTCGGCATGGCCGCTGGATAGCGATGTTTGGGCAGAGATACAGAAGGGCGCTGTCGCTCTGTATATTGACGAGTTTGACGCGCTGCCTGCGAACGATTCTCATACCGAAGCCTTGCAAATATTGCTGGAAGGGGAAAACTCCCCGCATACGCTGGTCATCGCTGCAAATGCTGTGCCTGCTGTTAATCTGCCTGCCTGTGAACTGCTTTCACTGAGTGATGCGGACGTCCGCCGATACGTTGAAGCGCATTTAGGCGCGAATGCCAAACCGCTGCTTGATCAACTGTTTGCAACCACGCAGTCAGACGATGGTGAAACCGAATTGCTGCGGCTTGCGCGTATCCCGGCGCTCTTAACTGGCTTTATTTTCCTGTATCGCTCGTCACCACAGAATACCTTGCCTTCGTCTCTGGGAGCGCTCTATAAACGGTTGCTGCCATCAATGTGGGTATGGTGGCGGCTTGCGCAAGCGCCGATTGCTGTTGCCTATCGCGAACTGGTGCCTTCGCTGGAAAAGCTGGCACTAGCGATGTTTGATGAGGATAAAACCTCATTCACGTTAGATGATGCAGGTATGCTTCTTTACGATCCTTCAGTGCTTGCGCTCCGGGCAGCAAGCGCCATGAATGTTGTAGAGATTCGGCAGGGGAAGGTGCATTTTTCGCATCGCCTTCTACGCGATTTTTATGCCGCGTTACGTCTAACACCTCTGGATATTTCAGTCAGGCTGCAAAGGCCACAGTTTACGGCAGACGGGTTACGTATCGCGGGTAAATGGGATATTCCCCTTTACATGATGAGCGGCTTCATGCCTGCTTCTGATACGCTGGTGCGCACAGTTTCTGAGATTGATGCCTACCTTGCTGCTGAATGTGTTGCCTTCGGCGCGCATGTAACGCCCAATGTAGTAGAGCAAGTCGTTGAGAACCTGCTCAATGATGTAGATGAACCTGAAAAACACGCCGCCATACAGCGTTCGCTGCAGCTTCTCACCACTCATGCTGTGTTGCCATCTGTTTTAGAGCGCCTGCAAAGCCGCTCGACGGCGATGAGGACAGCGGCTGCGTGGGCTGTAAAGGAGTTAAATGTGCCTCTCCCAACCGCGCTTGTTAAAGCGTTGAAAAACTGGGACTGGACGCCCAATGAAAGCATTGCCGATATTTTCCGCAATACATCTTCCCGCGAAGAGACTATCGCCGCGCTGATCAATATGCTTGGCGATTCCGAGCCTACTCGCCGTCGTGGCGCCGCGTGGGCGCTGGGCGTGATGGGTGATCGAGTCGCGATACCTGCTTTGCTTGTGGCAGAAGGGGATGAAAATTCAGCCGTCAAGGATATGGCCGCGAAAGCACTGAAAGAATTAGATGCGCATGCAGCAGTTGTCCCGATGGTTGACTTTGAGCCGCAGGCAGTTGAGCAGTCGTCCACAGAAACGCCCAGACCAACGCCGCAGCGCTCAGTCATTCTTCCAGTGCAAAAGAAGCCCGCTGTTGCTGCGAGTTTTGCCGCGACATCTGCGCCAGTGGCCATAAAGCGCCCCTCTAATCCATTGAGCCGTTTGACCGGTTCTAAACAATCCTCTGCGCCAATTGCCAAAGACCGCTTAACACACAAGCCAGCAGACGCGGCAGGAAGCAGCTTTGTCGGAGATTTGCTTAAGCAATTGTGGGACAGCGATTGGGAAACCCGCCAGGCTGCTGTAGAAACGCTCGGTCATCTTGGCGACGCCTCGGTCGTTGTACCCTTGCGCGAAACTCTGAATGACACCGATGAGCAAGTGCGCTTTGCGGCTGTGCGCGCTCTGGGAAATTATTCCGGCGAAACGGCGGTTCAAGGACTGCTCAGCGCGTTACAAGACCCGGTGTTGATGGTTAAAGACGCAGCCGGTGAAGAACTGGGCAAAATGGATGGCGCGGCACTTCCCGGATTGCTGGCGTTGTTGAATGATCCCATGCTGGATTCCGATACTAGAGGCGTGGTCATTGAAACCCTCGGGCGCATTGCCGATCCCTCTACAATAGATGTACTGATCCTCTGCCTTGAGGACGAATCAGCGCCGCGCATGGAAGAATGGCGCATTTGCGATCTGGCAGCGGCAGCTTTAGAGCGAATCGGTACGCCGGAAGCGCAGGAGGCTGTCGCTGAGTGGCGACGCGAGCAGCAGCCTACCGAGCAGTTGGACACTACTGCAGTCGTTGATATTGATGAAAATGACGACATCGTACTGGCACGTCAACCGGTGTCCGTCTCACCGCCTCCCAATTCCGATCTTGAGGTACAAACACAGCAGTTATTAGAAGCCTTGCGCGTCAACGATACCCATAAACAGCATGAAGCCGCCAAAGCCATTCGTGAGTTTGCCCGCGATTTGAGCTTGCAGGGCATTGATGATAATCGCGTTTTATATGTGCTGGCAGACGCGCTGCGCGACGATGATCCGGTAGTGCGCTGGGCTGCTGTTGAAGCGATGGCCTGGCTAAAGGATGATAGCGCCCTGCCAATATTGCATGAGGCGCTGCACGATAAGCACTTTACGGTGCGGCTCGCTGCCATTCGTGCGCTTCAGGAAATTGGAGACTCGAACGCTGTCTGGGCGCTGCTTGATCGGCTGGATGACGAAAACACTGTTGTGCGCGAGAAAGCCGCTGAAGCTTTGGGCCGTCTTGGTGGTGAAGATGTAGTCGTAAGGCTGGCGCACTCTCTGGAAGATGAGGACGTATTTGTACGCCGCGCTTCAGCAGCGTCGCTGGGAACAATCGGCAGTACAGAAATTTCGCCGCAACTGATAGAAGCACTGGATGATCCAGAGCTTTTAGTGCGTTGGGCAGCCGCGGAATCTCTGGGGAAATTGGGCGAACCTGCCGCAGTTGAATCGCTGATACCCTGGTTGGATGACGATCTGAAACCGAGTTGGGATGAACGCCGCGTCTGCGATATCGCAGCAG
>CAZBPB010000268.1:0-5606 GCA_964493565.1 uncultured Pleurocapsa sp.
TACAAGCTCCATCACTTCCCGATCCAGTTCTTGGCGCAGAATTTTTTCAACTTTGTCAGGTTTTAATAGCCCAAATTCTTCAGCGTCACTTACAAACTCGGATGGGAGTTTGAGGGTAATTTCCACTGTGTCCATCGTTCTCACTCGCTATGCTAGCTTCAGTATAAATCAAATTAACGCGGTTCAACGCGTTTCACGGGCTGCAGCAGCGCTTTATCAAAATCGTCCATCCTCTCATCCGTCAGCGCCAGCACCGCAGCTTTTGCGCGTGCAGCGTCGGCTTTGAGCGCGGCAACATCAATCGTCTGGCAGGCATCTGGCAAAGCTTTCAGCCAGCGTTCGCTGCGCTTGAACATCTTCAGCGCCCCGCGCCGGTTGCCCTGCACAATCTGATAATAGGCCAGCCCCACTTGCAGCACGCCCTGATACAGATCGCGTATCCGGCGCGGTTCTGCGCGCCACACTTCCTCAAATAAGTCGTGCTGGGCATGATATTCGCCCGCATTAAACAGGCGGATCGCTTCTTCTGCCAATGGCGGCAGCGGCTCATCGCAGGAGTTGATTTGATCGGGTGTCATTCTGGAACAGTAAGCCGAATGTACATCTCAAATCGCCGGAAATCCTCAATGTTCAGGGTTGCAAGTTGATGAACATTATGAACGAACATCGTCGCTACGATATTGGCATCATGAATCTGTTTACCACCGCAGGGGATTTCCTCGATCAATGAGAGCAATCGCTCTGTAACAACTTGTGTTTCATCTGCTATATGAAACACCTCACTCAAGCCCCGTACTTTTTCAGATGCCTCATAAGCAGAAAATGGCTGTACAAATAATCCAGGTCGAGTGATTTGTACGAGGTATTCGCTTGCCTGCTAATCCACAGCGGCACACGTTGATTGATCGCTGTGAGGATAATTTGGCTGCATTTCTGATGATCAGGAAGTTCTTTGTGCAGGGCGCGTAACAGAACGTTGGTATCAACGAAAATACTAGCGTCCGTCATCATCATACCAATCAGCGCGGCGGTTTGAGAAATCCTTGATGACTGAGCGATTATCTATCAAATTAGCGAACCTGGTAAGCTTATGCGTCACCTCATTACCTGAATCGTCGCCTTCCTGAAGATGCTCGATAACTACCTGCCGCTCAGGTGGTGAAAGTTGATCGATAAGCTCAAGTACCTGCTCCAGGATGGGTGTAGACATAATTTACACTCCTTGTTTCAATAACTTTATTATAGCGAAATTGAAAACTGGCCCGGAAGATTTATGTCTACCCTCCAAAAACTGACCGATCACGTTTACTGGATGTCGCCTGCCGAGCCGGATCGCCCCTCGCTGTGCGCGGTGGTGGGTGAACGCTTCACCCTGATGCTGGACGCCGCCTCGTCTGATGCTCACGCCCGTCTGTTTCTGGAAGCACTATCGCAAAACGGTATCCCCGCCCCGCGTCTGGTCGCGCTCACCCACTGGCATTGGGATCATGTGTTTGGCGCGGCAGAAATCGGCGTTCCCATCATCGCCCATCGCCAAACTGCGCGCGAACTGGCGACACAATCCGCCTATGAATGGACGGATGAAGCCCTCGATCAACGGGTAGCAGAAGGCACAGAAATCGCCTTTTGCGCCGATAACATCAAATTGGAACTACCCGCGCCGCGCAGCATCCGCATCGCCCTGCCGGATATTCTGTTTGATGATACGCTCGACCTTGATTTAGGCGGCGTGACCTGCCAGCTGCGGCATGTCGGCGGCGACCACGCAGCGGATTCAGTCGTGGCCTACATCCCCGAAGATCGCCTGCTGTTTTTAGGCGACTGCCTGTATGACGCGGTTTATACCCCTGTGCGCCATTACACACCGGAAAAGTTATTCCCGCTGCTGGATAAGCTGGCTGGTTTTAATGCCCAACACTACATCGAAGGTCACACCGATACAGTAATGACGCGCGGGGAAATCGAAGCAATGGTTGCTAAAATGCGTTTGGCTGGCGACCTGATCGCTGAGTTAGGAACTGACGAAGCCGCTGTCTTAGCCGCCGCCAGATCGCGCACAGGCAGCGAACCAGACGAAGATTTGACCTACTTCGTGAAGGGATTAGTCGCGGGAATACCGCTACGATAATCTAGGTTAAGTTGTTTTATGATGCACGTAGTACCCGATAAATTGTGTTCAGATATACACTGAGGAAACCGATGACAGGTCAAAAGCTAGGTTCCGCAAATGAAGTCACAATCACTGAGCCTGCAATCCTATTTAACATCAACAGGTTATATCGTGACGGCATGAGTATCTCTGAAATTTACGAAGTGACACGTGGTAATTGGGTGCTTGGACAAAACCGTGAAAAAGCAGAATATGGTATTGCCGTCTACATTATTTTAGCTGTCTTCACAATTGAACAATGGGAGCAAGCCTCGCAACGCAATCCTGATCAAAAGAACCCTAACCGCTGGCGGTTTACTGGGAAGCCAGCGGATCAACTCAACAACAAATATATCGGGCGTCGCGTAGCCTTATTCGGCCAAAACCCCATTCGTTATGTGAACTGCCAGTAAACAAACACACTAATCCCTCCCAAGAATCAAAACAGGGCGACATAATTTGTCGCCCTGTTCTTTCTTACCCTATGAAAACAGCGCCGTTGACGCTGATAAGTTGCGCAATCGAAGTCGCCCCTTTCCCTACGAACCCACTGCCAGCCACACCGCTGCCGGTGTCGCCACAGGTTTCAGGCGCACATCAAACCGTGCCGGAATGATATTGGCTTTGCGCAAGATCGGGCGGGTCGGGTCAAAATCCGGGTTTTCCCACACAATCGCTGCCGCAAAGTTGCTGGTGCGCGGTTCGTCGTAGTAGTTCGGGATCAGGTTGTGTACCTTGAATCCCTTATGGAGCTGTTTGGTCAAATTGGTGTCAAAACGTTTGCCATCAATCACATCCTGCACGTATTGTTCCGGCGTCATCTGCCCGGCTACCTTGTGGTAGTCAATGAACAAACTTCCGGCAATCATGCCGCGCAGGTTCAACTGCTTGAGAACTGCGAAACGGGCGTCCATCAATTTGCTGCCCACGCCGCGTCCTCGATAATCTGGATGCACCGCCGAGTCGACGCCATACATCCATTCCCCATCGGGGCGGTTCGTGGTCAGTCAACCATAGTTGGTGGTGTGGTTCCAGCTCGAAAGCAGCGGCTGGGTAGGGTCAAAATCAATACGCATGCAAGAGGTCAAACCTACAACGCGATCTGTGCCCGTATCTACAGCGATAAACTGTCCTTCAGGGAAGTTCACAGATTGGACGCGGTAGTATTCCGGCGATGCCCAGCCTTTCCGATCCTCTATCAGGTAGCAAACGGCGTCTAATTCGCCCATCTGCTCAAAATAGCGTTCGGAAGGCGGCAGAATCGCAATCGGTGCGTCCTCTCGCCTTAAATGGGGTGCTGCCTGTACTGCTAACATACAATGCCTTTCTACCTTGCCGATAAAATTTCGCTTGCTGCGCGGCGGCCTGTTACATACGCGCCATGCACAGTCGAAGCGTACGGGTTCGGCGCAGTCGCTTCCCCCGCAAAGAACAAAACCTCTCCGCGGTCGCCTGCTACTGGCTTTGCCAGCAATTCACGCAGGCCATCGCCGCCCACCGGCATACTGCTGTAGCCGCCAAGGGCAAATTCATCATCTGTCCAGTTCACAATTCGCGCTTCCAGCGGCGTCAGGTCAGGCTGCCCGAATTCCTCGCGCAGCGTTTCCAGCCCGCGCGCAATCGCGCCGTCTTCGCCTAAAGCCAGCAGTTCACGCGCCCAATCGCCCGTTGCTAACGAAAGCCATACCTGCTCATTTTCGGCATTCGGCTGTGGCGTCCACCACATCGGCGGCTTGCCTGCGCTGTACAGCGCGGCAATGCCACGCGGCGTCAGCGGCTTCGCAAACGTGTACACCAGCTTGAAGGCCGGCGCCATTTGCAGACGGTCAATCGCCGTCTGTTTCCAGTCCGGCAGCGCAGGCGTAAACTGAACCTTATTCGCTTGCAGCACCGCCAGCGGCAGCGTGATCAGGGCGCGATTTGCCGTGAACGTCTGTCCGTCAGCCGTCATCACCTGCACATGCGCTCCGCTCCAGTCAATGGCGCGAACCACCGTGTTCAGGCGCACATCCAGCCCGTCAGCCAGCGCGTCATGCAGCAAGCTGTAGCCTTCGTTCACGCGGTAATCGCCTTCGCCTGCTGAGGGTACAGGTGATCCGTAATACGGGTCGCTGTAGGTTGGCTTCAATCCCAAATCTTGCAGGGATGTCGCCGCGCTCAGTCGTGTTCCTGTTTCACCGGCAGCGTTGATCCACGCGCGGTTGGCATAGCTGAACGTCTCGTCGTCAAAGCCGATGCGCCGCAGGTAATCTGCAAACGATTCATCGCCTTCGCGCACGGGAACATTTTCCGCGCGCGCTTCGGTCATGGTCAATAAAGAACCATCCGCAAGCCGCACCAGCGAATCGTCGGTTTTGCGCCAGTGTGCAGTTGTCAGGCCGAGCTTATGAACGATCAGTCAGGTCGGAGCTTCACTGCCGTGAATGAACTCTGCACCAAACTCGATGGGGGTGTAAGAGAAGGAGCGATCTGTAAAAACGCGTCCTCCGATACGCCCGCGCGCTTCCAGCACCGTAACCGCTTCGCCCGCGTCGTGAAGATCGCGTGCTGCGGTAAGCCCGGCTGTGCCAGCGCCGATGACGAGGGTTGCCATGATAGACACCACTATTTCGGAGATTGCTTTGTCCTACGAACCAGCATATCTGAGGTTTTGAGGGAAGTCAAGGCGGCGAATGTTAGAACCCTGTAAATTCGGGGGTACTTTATTCGACAGCAATCGGATCGTTGAAAATATCCTTCACCGCCAGCGTGAATTCAGGCAGCACATCGCCGCCGTTGAGCGTATCTTCAGCCGTATAAATCGCTTCTTCTTCGGCAGTATACACTTCAACCAACTGCTTGTCGGGGATCACGATCCAGAACATTTTGGTGCCGTTCAACAGAAAGAAATGCGCCTTATCGCGCAGCTTCATTAAACTGTCATCCGGCGATTTAATCTCAATCGCCAGATCGGGAAAATTAGGGGTGCTGCCCCGTTTTGTCAGCGGTACACGAGCAGAACTAAAGGATACATCCGGTATACGAGCATTGTATTTGTCTTCGGGGCGACGATAGCGAGTCTCGGCGCCAACACGCCCCAATTTACGAGGCACCACAAAATTCCACAGGTAAGCGGCAATATTCACAGCAATAACACTGTGTTCTTCAGTCGGCATTTTTTCCTCGATTTCGCCGTTGACGAGTTCAAGCAGGCGATCAGAGTTTTCTTCTGAGTCGGCTAAGAGTTCAAATTCTTCGGCGGTGTAAAGACGGGTTTCAATTGCCATCGTTTGCACTCCAAAACTTGGATTTAATTTTAGCATGAACCGACTAATGTAAAGTTATTCATACTGATCAACCTTATGGATGCGAAGTCACGGCATCCTCACCGTCCAACGCAAACAGTTTCTTTCAGTAAGCGGCGTTCAAATCTGCTGATTCAGCCTATCAGGATTATCTTCAACGAAATCACTGTGCT
>CAZBPB010000269.1:0-3496 GCA_964493565.1 uncultured Pleurocapsa sp.
GCGTGGCGAAGCAACCCCTGAAAGCGATGTTGATCTACTGGTTGATTGGGATTATTCACGGGTAACCGATTGGGGCGGCGCGGGGCTGGACGCGGAACTTGAAGCGCTGCTGGGTCGAAAAGTGGATATCGCTACGGAAAAACAGCTTCGCCCGCGTATACGGGCAGCGGTACTTGAGGATTGCGTTCCTTTATGAAAGACCAGCGCGAATACCTTGAGCATATCCTTGAATGTATTGAGATTATCGAAACGTATGTCGCCAGCGGGCGTGAAGCACTAGATGATATCAAGACTCAGGATGCCGTGATCCGTCGGTTGCAAATACTGGCTGAATCTTCACTTTACCTCACTCCCGAACTGCAAGCACAATATCCAGAAGTTGGCTGGGAGCGAATGCGCAATTTTCGTAATCGACTGGTGCATGAGTATTTCGAAGTCGATCTCGATCTGGTTTGGCTTACTGTTGAAAACAGCCTGCCTAAACTAAAAATTGCTGTGGTTGATGGTTTGAACTCGCTTGAAAACGATTAAACCGGCGTAAGTATTATTGAACACTTGCCAGTTGCCATGGGGCGAATGAGACATGACCGCTTGGGCAGATCACTATTAATCCCATTAGATGAAATCTCAGGTGGATTGTCCCAATCTCTAGCGATCACGGTAATAATTGTTGTATTTACAGATCGTGATACAGGAAAACATAGTTGTGCCTCACCAAATGTGATTTGATAGCCTTCTTCAGCAACTTGAAATTCATCAAATTGATATTCTTGATTCTCAAGTTCGGTACATAATGTCAGCGCAGCGGGATCGTCCGCTTGAAGTTCAAAATAACTGCCATAAACCGTGTTATGAATCCAATCTGATGAACATCCTGTCAAGATCAGCAATAACACGACGAGATATGCAACGTAGCACGCGATAGCCTAACTTCCCAGCCGTCCCGCCCAGACTGCGCCGGGATGCACGCCGGTGAGCAGGTGATCTACGGCGCGTTCGGCGGTAGCGGCGCCTGTTGCTAAGCCGTGACCGGTGAAACCCACCGCAAAACCCACACGCGGCATGTCTGGCAGAATCCCCACCAGCGGCACGCCATCCACGCTAAAGCCCATAATCCCCGCCCAACGCCGATCTACTTTTGCCGTCACTTCAGGGAAGAAGCGGCGCATATACTCATCCAGATGGCCTTGCACCCGCGCTGTTGTGCGGTCATCGGTGGTGTCATTTTCCACTTCAAAGGCTTTGTTGCGCGCCCCGCCAATGAGCAGACGATTGTCGAAGGTCATGCGATAGTACATATAGCCGTAATCGCTGTAGCCGCATACAGGGATTGCCGTCTCTGGCAGCGGCTCGGTAACCATGACCTGCGCGCGCATTGGCGTCACTTTATCGCCAAAGTAGGCGGCGATGGAGGGGGAATAGGCATTCGTGCAGAGCAGGGCATGCCGCGCTTTGAAGATAAATTGGCGGGTGGAGACGGTCACAATTTCAGGTGTGGTCTGCTCTATTTTATAGACTTCATTGTTGGCGATCAGCTCTGCCCCGCTCAAGTTTAGTACAGCGCGCGCCAGTTCCATCGGCTGAACCGCGCCATCCCATGGCTGCTCAACGGCGGCAAAGTAGCCGCGCTTTAACGGATCGCTGCTGTGATAAATGGCTTCGATGCCATCAGCATTCAGGGCGCGCGCGGTCAATTCCAGTTCTCTGGCTTCATCGGCGCTTTCAGCTAGCAGCATGGAGCCGCGCTGATCCATACGCACACCACCAGCCTGACCGGCAAATTCACGCCAGTAATTGTGAGTCTTCAGCGAGAGCATCCATAGATCGCGAGCGGCATCATGCCCGTAAAGTTCGATGCCGCGATGGTAGTAGGTATCGAGGCCGGTGATCATGAAACCCGCGTTGCGGCTGCTGGCACCCAGCGCCACATCGCGCATTTCGGTGATGACGACGCTGCGACCGGCTTGTCCGGCAAACAGCGCCGCCGTACAGCCGACAATGCCTGCGCCGACGACTAGAAAATCAACTTCACGAACCGGCTGTGTGCCGTCTGCCTGCCAGATGGATACGGTCATTTGTCGCTTATCTTTTCGATTGACCTCTAACGAACCTCACCCCTCAATCCTAATATCCTCTAACAGGGATGGGAAGCTAAATATGGCGCGGCGAGATGAGGTTTATTCTGGTTAGTATACAAACTCCCGCGCATCTCGCCTAAATGCCAGCAAGTCCGGCCATTACTTGTACCAGTTGGGTGATCTTCCATTCGCCCCGATCTATGAAAATAGAATTACAAGTATTCTCTTAATCGTGAACCAACATGCGGGGTGTGTATAATCAGGAAACACGCTTCGGAACAGTTGATTTGATGCTTCAATGATGCCTGAAAATGGCGCTTTGCCCGTTTCAGCCTTGCGCGCCCTGCGAGAACAAATCTCGCAGACCAGCGAGGCGCTCCTTCGCCACGAAACTATCGCCAGCCGGCGCGATATTCATCTGCCTGAAGGCTCAATCAGTTCCCTCAACTCGCTGGAATCTGAGCTGACAGGTTTAGAAATTCTGCTTAGCACTGATGAAATCGAGGTTGGGCAGCTTCGAACGTTAGCAAAAACCTCGGTGCTGATTAACTCGTCGCTGGACGTAGACAAAGTGCTGGCTTCAGCGATGGATGAGCTTATCAACCTGACCGGCGCTGAACGCGGCTTCATTTTGCTCATCAATCGTCAGACCAACCGACTCGAATTTCGCATCTCGCGCGGCTTGAACGATGCTGAACTGCGCGAAGATGAAGTTAGCCGTACCATCCTCCGTGATGTGATCGCAAGTGGAAAACCGATCCAGACGGATAACGCGATGGAAGACACGCGGTTGGCGGAAAGCGATACGGTCGCCAAATTTGTGCTGCGCTCAATCATGTGTGTGCCGTTGATCTTTCGGGATCGCACTGGCAGCAGCGAACGGGTAGATGGCGCGATTTATGTAGACAACAAGTTCCGGCAGGCGGTGTTCAGCCAGCGCGAGCTAAACCTGCTGACAGCATTTGCAAATCAGGCAGCCGTAGCCATTGAAAACGCCATGCTCTACCAGCAGGTACAGCAAACGCTGATTGAGATTACCCACGCGCGCGCCATCATTGAGAATGTTTTTACTTCAATAGACAGCGGTGTGATCACCACCATGCGCAGTGGTGAGGTCGCGCTGGTCAACCGTGCTGCGGGTGAAATCTTGCAGCTATCTCCGGAAGCAGCAATTGGCAAACCGCTGCAGGAAGTGCTGCCAAGATTACGCGAAGATCTGGATGCGCAGATTAAAGCGGCAGCAGAAACCGGCAGCAGCACCATGCTGGAAGCGCAGGCGGAAGTTTCCGGGCGCGGACGCATCGTATTAAACATGCGCATTAGCCCGCTGAAAAATGCCGATGGCGAAACGCAGGGCGCAGCAATGGTGATGGACGACCTGACCAGTGAGCGTGAACGTGAAGAGACGCTGGGATTGA
>CAZBPB010000269.1:3525-5592 GCA_964493565.1 uncultured Pleurocapsa sp.
TACCTGCCGCCGGGCTTGATGGACAACATTCATCAGATTGCTGATCTGGCGATGGGCGGCGAACGGCGCGAAGTGACCTGTGTGTTTATGACCGCCTGCCAGTGGTCAGCATTTCCGGAAACACTGCGTCCGCAGCAGCGCATGGATTTGCTGAATGTATATCTGCAAACGGCGACACAGGTCGTACATCAGGCGCAGGGTGTTCTGGATAAGTATCTTGGCAACGAGATCATGATCTTGTTCAATACCCAGTTGAACCCCGATCTCTATCACGCACGCCATGCCGCCGAAATGGCACTGTCGTTGAAAGATGCTTTTTCCGATCTTGCCGAGCAGCTTCATCAAGACCCGGATATTCCGCAGTATACGATAGCGATTCATACAGGTGTGGCAACGTTGGGCAACGTCGGCAGTTTGCGGCGGCGCAGCTTCACCGCCATTGGCGATACTATCAATCTTGCCAAGCGTATTCATGAGACATGCTTGCCGGGACAGGCACTGTTAACGGGGAGTACCTTGCAGCATATTCAGGCAACGTCACCCACACTGCGTCACATCCGTTTTGAACTACGCAGCCCCTTACAGGCGCGTGGCAGGCAGGAACAGACCGAGCTTTTTGAGGCATTCTATGCTTGATCACACCAGTCGTATCAATAAGATCACGCAGACGCGCTCGGCACAGGAGCAGCTTCGCGAACTGGCGCAGACTCTGGACGGGTTCAATAGTGTCCTCAAAGAACACGCCCAATTTCTGAATTTTCGTGGCATGGGGCTGCCTTCGGGCGCGTTGGATACGCTCAAAAAGGTGCAGCGCCAGCTTGATTCGCTGACTGTACCTCTGACTTCGATGCAGATTGAACTGCGGCAGCTTCGGGCGCTGGCAGGAACGACGGCGCTGATCAATTCTTTTCTGGATGTGGATACGATTCTTAGTCAGGTGATGGATACAGTCATTCAGCTTACTGGCGCGGAACGCGGCTTCATCCTGTTGAAAAACGCACAGTCTGGCGAAATCGAATTTCGTATTGCGCGCGGGATTGATCGCGAACAACTTGTGCGCGAAGATTTCAAGGTCAGCAACACCATCATCAATCAGGTGCTTACTTCCGGCGAGCCGCTGTTGACCGATAATGCCGGTCAGGATGATCGCTTTACGGGCACCGAAAGCATCGTCGGCTACCAACTCCGCAGCATTCTGGCTGTGCCGCTGATCACGCGTGGTGAGATCATCGGCGTAGTCTACTGCGACAACCGTATCCTTTCGGGGCTGTTCAAAGCGCACGAGATGAATTTACTGCAAGCGTTTGCTTCGCAGGCGGCAGTTGCCATTCAAAATGCGCGTCTGTTCGAGTCTGCGCGTGCGCGGCTTGCCGAAATCAGTGAAGTGCGCGATTTAATGGACAACGTGTTCACCTCGCTGGCGAGCGGCATTGTCACGCTGGACTCAAGAGGGGTGATCACCGCCTTCAACCCGGCAGCCGAAGTGATTACCGGGGTACGCACAGCGGACGCAATTCAGCGAGTGCTGCCTGCCATTTTGCCGGAGTTTGCCGCGCTGATTGGCCCCGCGCTTCAACGCACTGTAATCAGTGGAACCTCTGAACTGGTGGATGCAGAAGTGCCAGTACACGGTTACGGCTATCGCTTCTGGCGCGTGGTTATCAGCCGCCTGCGCGATTCAGAAACAGGTGAAGATGGCGCAGCCATGGTGCTGGATGATTTGACCGAGGAACGCGAGCGCGAAGCGCAGTTGACGCAGGCGCGGGTATATTTGCCACTGGCATTGGTGAAGAATCTTCGCTCTGAAGATATTGCCGGGATGGGCGGGCAGGAACGCGAGATCACGGTATTGTTTGCTGATGTACGCGGCTTCACCAGCTTCAGCGAGCATCTTGAGCCGGAAACATTGATGGAGATCATCAATCAGTATTTGAGCGTTGCCAGCGATGCCATTAACCTGTGTGACGGCATTGTAGATAAATATATCGGCGATGCGGCAACTGGCCTGTTCAATACCCCGCTGAACTCACAAGCGGATCATGGGTTGCAGGCGGTGCGTGCGGCGCT
>CAZBPB010000270.1:0-4243 GCA_964493565.1 uncultured Pleurocapsa sp.
CACCCCGGAATTCCGCATGCGTTTCAATGCAGGGATACACACTGGCAAGGCTGTCGTTGGCAACGTAGGGGCACCCGACTTGATGAATTACACGGCAGTTGGCGATACGGTCAATCTCGCCGCGCGCTTGCAGCAGATCACCAGCGGCGGGCGCATTTTGACCAGCCAGGCAACTAAAGATTTACTCCCGGATCAGTTCAAATTGACTCCACTGGGCGAATTAAAAGTAAAAGGCCGCGCCGAAGGGGTGATGGCCTATGAAGTCATAGGATAAACTCAACACCATGAACGCCAAAGAACAAATGCTGCGCGAGGAAATATGCGTAATCGGGCGGCTAATGCACCAAAACCAGTACATTGACGGGAGCGCTGGAAACATCAGCGCCCGCCTTGACGATGACCGCGTTCTCGCTACGCCTAGCGGACTTGCGAAAGGATTCATGACTCCAGATCAGTTGATCATTGTTGATATGGATGCCAATCGCATTGATGAACCCAACGACGAGAACCGGACTCTGGTGCCGACCTCTGAAATTCTGATGCATCTGGAGTGTTACCGGCAGCGAGAGGACATTCAAGGGGTCGTTCACGCCCATCCGCAAACCGCAGTTGCGCTAACACTGGTCGGTTACGATTTCCGCCGCTGCATTATTCCCGAAACGGTGATTCTGTTAGGCCTGGTTCCGACCACACCCTATGCCACACCGGCGAGCGCCGAAAACCGCGACGCCATTCGCAACCTGATTGCCGAGCATGACGCGATCATGCTAGCGCATCATGGCTCGCTTACAGTTGCCAGCAGCGTTTGGGATGCATATTTACGGTTGGAGACACTTGAACACAGCGCCAAGACATTATTCATGGCAGCCCAACTTGGAGGACCGCGTGAGCTTCCAGCGCATCAGGTGCAAAAGCTGCTGGCGCTGCGCCACCGGCTGGGGTTAGAGCGTCCGGGCGACCCGATGCGTTTTGCCGAGGCACTTGGTTTACACGGCGAAGCTTTGTCTTGACGAGGCCTCCCTCGACTGATATAGTACGCTCTGCCAACCGGCCCTATCGTCTAGCGGTCTAGGACGTGGCCCTTTCAAGGCCAAAACTCGGGTTCGATTCCCGATAGGGTCATGAAACGCTCCAGCACTTGATAAAGATGTGGGGCGTTTTTTGTTGTCTTATTTTATGGGGTACAGATTACCATCAGGTCTGCCTCTGTCTTTTTCCTGCGCCAACAGCCATTGCAGCGCCAGTTCATAGTCACACCATTCATGAAGCTGCCAGTTGGTATGGTCGTCATCTTCAATCGCGCCATGGCTTCGCGTATGATTGAACTCCGAAATAGGCGAGGTTACGCCTGCAGATTTTACCTTTTGATACAGCGCATATGCATGATGTGTGATCTGCCGTGGTACAACCAGATCGCGTTCGCTCCAGAAAAGGCAGATGGGTACTTGCGCCAACTTATCGGCATAAGTCATCGCGTTACGTTCCGCATAGAGTTCGAGCGCATCTTCAGGCTGCCCGCCTACTTCATTGGCGATGCGCTGCCCTGTGCCGTAACTGCGAATCTCTTCGCTCTTCGAGTGAACCAGATCGTATTGCCACGCGCCTAAATCTACTATCGGGTTGAATGCTACTGCACCGGCTACCTTTTCAGGGTACCGTCCTGCCAGCACAAGCGCTTCATGCCCACCCATGCTCAATCCACAGGTATAAACGCGGCGTTCATCTACGGGAAATCCATGTTCAGGCAGGTAATCAATTAGATGCGCCATGTCCTCAATCTGCGCTGCTCCGGCGCATGAGCATCCCGTTTCGCGGTAGTGATGCCCGTGAGGAATCACAATCAGCACATCATATTTGTCCGGCAAGCCATACCAGCCTTTATGAAAGCCCCGCTTCAGCCCCTCCAACCCACCGGAATATTCCTGCTCAGGTGTCCATGTAATTGCGTGTGGCGCCAGCACAAGCGGCAACGGTTTTCCGCCCACCTCCTCTGGCGCGAACAGCACAGCCTGCTGCGGCGTCCCATCAGCAGGTGAAACAAACCTGAGGTCTATTTTCTGGCTTCTGTCTTCAGACAAAACGGCAGGGCGTTGTTCCACAAGTGCCATGATTGCTCTCCCAAAATCAGCCACTAAACAGGACGTATAAGCATCCCTTAGCCGCCAATACCTGTGTTAGTACCAAGCTGCTCTTCCTGCTGCTGGCGATCCAGAAACACCCGTACATCTTTTATCTTATCGCCCTGAAACTCAAAGAAAACGCACTCGCGCACGCTGAACATCTTGCCTGTCGCCTTCAAGTCACCATCATCATTCACGAAAGTAGCCGTCATAATGTTTTCAACCACGACCACATTGTCCTGAGCGATCATGTTAACTGTCTCGATCCGCCAGTCAGGATAGCTGTGCCACAATCCCGGCACAAACTTCGACATCTGCGCTTTTGTCAGTGGCTCAGGGAAATAAACCTCGTGGGAAGTGGTATCTTCGGTGTGAAAGCTCCAGAACAAATTCAAATCTTGCTGGTTAAACGCTTCTATAGCATTTCGCACAGTCTGCTTATTCTTTTCCTGCTGTGTTTGCGTCATCAGCTTTCCCCTTAGCGAAGTCCCAATTGCTCATCAATTGAGCGGCGGTCAATATAAATACGCTCTGCATTAATCTTGCCATTCTCCAGTTCGAAGAAGACAGCCTCACGTACTTCGTAACTGCGTCCTGTCGCCTTAACTCCTTGAAGATCGTTGGCAAACGTACCCGTCACTTTGTTTTCAACTGCGACGATGTTCCCCTCAACGTAGGATTTCTGCGTTTCGATTTTGGCATCTGGATAGGCATTCAGCCATTGATATAGCCAGTCTATTAACGCTTCACGCCCGATCGGATCGGGAAAATAGACTTCGTGGGAAGTCATGCTGTCTGTGTGATACGACATGAACAAATCAACGTCGTGGTCGCTCAAAGCCTTAATCGCCTTAAGAACAGTCTCGCGGTTGTGGAATTCCTGCTCGGTCATTTGAATCTCCTCAAAATTAGTCGTCAGAACACAGCATTACCGGAACCTATAACCTCACAATTTGCAGATCGCTCCTTTATAGCTATTCGTTAGCGGTTGGCGCTGATTATTGGAAGACTCCACTTTGCTTAAGCGTAGTGAAAATACGTTTATAGTGTTCGTAAAGCGACAGGTAAACATCCTTAGTATCATGGTTCGGTTCGATAGTAGCTTTCACCTGCACAAAGTGAGACGCAGCCTCATCCCAGCTTGAATATGCGCCAATACCCATCACTGCGCACATCGCCGCTCCCACCATCGCAGCATCCGCCACATGTAGTGTCGCAACTGGCCTGCCGAGGACGTCAGCGTGGATCTGATTCCAAATCGGGCTGCGCGCTCCGCCCCCAGCAAGATAAATATCCTCGACATCCACCCCCAACGCCGCCATCGCGTCCAGCATCCAGCGCACTTCCAGCGATACGCCTTCCAGCAGCGCGCGTATCACGTGCGCGCGGTTGTGCGCCAGTGTTAGGCCAACCAATGTGCCCCGCGCCGAAAGATCTACGATTGGCGCGCTGCTGCCGTTGAATGTCGGAATGAATAGCAAGCCATTCGCCCCGGCTGGCGTTGAAGCTGCCAGTTCCGCCAGCAAATCATAAGCGCTTTTGCCGCCCGAACGCTCCAAAGCCAGTTCCTGTCCACCAAACGTATCCCGAAACCAGCGAAAAACCGCACCTGATGCCTGTGTATGTCCTTCCATCTCCCACGCATTCGCCACCACATGTGCTGCGCAGTTCAACGTGCAGGCAGGATCGCGCAGCGGAACCGGCATAAAAGCCTGTATACCCGCTGCCGTGCCAATATTGACCATTACTCGCCCGCTGGAGATAACGCCGCAGCCCACCCCCGCGCATTGCCCGTCCCCGCCGCCCGCGATCAGCGGAATGCCGGCGGTAAGCCCCAATTCTTCTGCCGCTTCACGGCTAAGCTCGCCAACAATATCGGCAGCTTGTACAAGGCGAGGCAGCTTTTCAAGCGGAAAATTGGCACGTTCGCTTAGAGTGATACTCCATGTCTGCAAATCAATGTTATTTGGAAACAGGAAGCTCCCTGTAGCCACATCACATATGAGCGACTCACAGCCAAGTTTGCCAAGAAAATAGGTAATTGGCGCGCCAATCACGCTTGCGGCATCCCAAATTGGACTATCGCGAAACCACAGTAATTTGGTGATGCCCGTATACGAGAC
>CAZBPB010000270.1:4253-5587 GCA_964493565.1 uncultured Pleurocapsa sp.
GATAGGATGCCCGCAGATGTTGTAATATGATTCCGATCCAACGCGCCGTTCCAGCCAATCAACGTAGGGCAAACCACGTTTGTCCATCCACACCACAAATTCGGACAGCGGCTGCCCACGCGCATCCAGCGCGATTGCTGTTCCCCGATGGTTGCTAACCGAAATGCCCCGAATGGATTGAGAATCGATGCCCGCAGTTACTTCACGCACACCGCTTACAATAAACTTCCAGCCCGCCAATGGTGATTGTTCAATACGTTCCCCCGGCAAATGCGCCAGCGTCTGTTCGCGAACAGCAAGGCGCTGCAGCCTTCCGGTCACTGAAAACAGCCCGACCTTTATCGTCGTTGTACCAACATCAAGGGAAAGCACATAGTGATCGTTCAATAATCAGCCTTAAGTTCCCCATTCACCACCCGATGGCACGCTACCCATCGCCCCGGCTTAATCTCAGTCAGGTGCTGTGCCTGATGGTGGCATGCCTCTACGCTATGAACGCAGCGATTTGCCAGCGGACAGCGATTCAAATCATTGCTCGAAATCGTCTGAATCTCGCCCTTTAGCGGAATGCGTGGGCGGTTATGATCTGGATCCGCAATCGGAATGGCCGACATCAGTGCCTGTGTATATGGATGTCGTGGCGACTCAATCAGTGGCACTGTGGGCGCCATTTCCATTGTCTGCCCCACATACAACACGACTACTCGTTCGCACAAATGGCGAATCACGCTCAAATCATGCGAAATGACCAGATAAGTCATCTCAAATTTTTGCTTCAATTCCTGTAATAAACTCATAATCCGTACCTGCGCCGAAGCGTCCAGCGCGGAAGTGGGTTCATCTAGCACCAGCAGTCGCGGGTTTGTTGCCAACGCCCGTGCGATAACTACTCTTTGCCGTTCACCGCCGCTAAGCTGGTGTGGGTAGCGCGGCATATGGTCATCGCGCAGATGCACCGCGTGCAACAGTTCCCGAATACGTTCCTTGCGCGCATTCCCGCTCACAATTTTGTGTACGCGCAGCGGTTCAGCAATAATTCGCTCCACCGTAAAACGTGGGTCCAGCGATGCTGTCGGGTCTTGAAATACGATCTGCGCTGTTTTGCGAAAATCCTTCAGTTGGCGGCCTGTTAGCTTCAGGATAGAACGTCCATCATAGCGAATATCCCCGATTGAAGGGTCAACCAAACGCATCAGGCAGTTGGCAACCGTTGACTTTCCGCTCCCACTTTCTCCCACCAGACCAACAATCTCGCCTTTAGCGATCATCAGGTTGAAATTGCTCACCGCCAGCGTCCGGTTATCCGTTGAAACCCGTGCGCTCGTTCCGTTTTC
>CAZBPB010000271.1:0-5581 GCA_964493565.1 uncultured Pleurocapsa sp.
CTTTTGCACTTATTAACTTGCGTCATGTGTTTGCGGCGAAAGCTTGAATCAGTTCGTAGATAACAGGATGCTTCAGCAGAGTAACCGGAAGCAGAAGATGAAACCCGTATGCGTCTGATTCACTTTCTTTTGGCTTTACGGCGGCTCCCTAATACGCGTTTTCTCCGCGTGCGGTAACCACGCCGAAAGCCGTGCGGATGATGATCTTCACGTCCAGCCACATTGACCAGTTCTCCACGTACCACAGATCATAAGCCGTGCGCTCGGCAATCGAGGTATCGCCGCGTAAGCCATTCACCTGTGCCCAACCGGTCATCCCTGCTTTTTCGCGGTGGCGCTCCATATAGCGCGGAATTTGTGATCGGAACTGCTGCACATAAAAAGGGCGCTCTGGACGCGGCCCTACCAGACTCATTTCGCCTAGCAGCACGTTAATCAACTGCGGCATCTCGTCCCAACTGGTCTTACGCATAAACCTGCCGATGCGGGTCACGCGCGGATCGTTTTCTACTGTCCAGCCAATACCCGCTGTTTCCGCATCCTGCCGCATCGAACGGAACTTGATCATCTGGAACGGGCGTCCATCCAATCCCATGCGTTCCTGCGTATAAAAGGCTGAGCCTTTCGATTCCAACTTGATCGCAATCGCCGTGAGCAGCAGGAATGGCGAAAGGAAAATCAGCCCCAATCCTGAACCAAACAAGTCGAGTCCGCGTTTCAAGCTCAATTTCCAGCCGCGCAGGGTAATATCCCGTACCGTGATCAGCGGAACATCGCCTAATTCGCCCATCGTCATATCGCCGGCAATGTAGGCGAACATGTCCGGATATACCTTGATATCCACCCGTCCGCGCTGGCACAGGGTGATCAGTTCTACAATTTCGCCGCGTTGGGCGTCCGGAATTGCGATGATCACCTGCTGCACGCGGTAAGTATCTAGCAGTTGCGGTAGTTCAGTCGCGCTGCCCACCACCGGAATCCCGTTAATCTTATCCTTGATGGTGGTCTGTGGACGCGGGTTCACAATACCAACGATCTCGTAGCCTAGATCAGGGCTGTTCTTGATCTTTCGCGCCAGATCGCGGGCAATCTTGCCCATGCCCACAATCAGCAGCGGGTCGCGCTCAATCCCGCGAATACGAAGCTGGCGAACCAGCCCGCGGTGCAGCAGTCGCCCCATGGTCACGAACACAATGCTGAAAACCAGCACATAAAAGAACATGCTGCGCGGGTAGTCTATCGGGTCAGCAAGGCTGTTCTTGAAGATCAGTTCCTGAAAGCCCATCACCATCAGCGAGCCAACCGTCACCAGCCCCACAATGTTTCTCGCCATATCTATCCGGCTGATGGCGCGTGGTTGGTGATACATGCGCGAAAAATAGAATAGAACCAGAATGGTGACCACTTGCAGCGCCAGCGTTGGGATATAGATTGAAAAATCAGGCTGGTTTTGGGGAATACTGAACAGCGGTAATGTCTGTCGCGCAAAATAGGCGGCGATGAATGCTAAAAACAGCGCCGTGATGTCTGTGAACACCAGCAGTGCGTCTAGCGCGGTTTTGGTGCGGCTGTTCCGGGGATCGGTTAGATTGCTGCGGGTTGACGGATTTCCGTCCACATATTCCGCCCGCCCTTGATCAGCAGCCCCATCATGATCAGGCTGTGCAGCCATACTGGCGTCGTCGCCTCGTAATGTTTGCGGTAAAAGATCAGCATCGCGCGCCAGAACTCGAATTGGGCTTTTTTGCTTTGCCGGCTGGCTGCGCGCTTTACGTGTATTATCTGAACCTGCGGATGATACACCACTTTCCACCCGGCGCTTTTGATTCGATATGCCCAATCAATATCCTCAGCATACATAAAGAAGGCTTCATCCAGCAGCCCGGTATCAGCAATCGCTTCCCGTCGTATCTGCATGAATGCCCCGACCACCGAATCCACTTCCGCTTCTTGATCCGGGTCAATGAACGTCATATTGTAGCGCCCAAACTTCGGATTGTTAGGAAAAAGTTTGGAAAGCCCCAGAAAATGATACAGCGAAACCATTGGCGTGGGAAATCCGCGCTTGCAGGCTTTATCCAGCGAGCCGTCCGGCAGCACAATCTTCGGCCCCGCTATCCCGATGGTGGGATGCGCGTCCATATTGGCGATCATATCGTCAAACGCGTTCGGCGGCACTTCGGTATCCGGGTTTAGCAGCAGGGCATAGCGCGGCGCATTCTCCAGCACCTTGCCTTTACCTTCATAGCCCAATGCCCGCAAACCAACATTATTCCCGGCAGGGTAGCCAATGTTGTTTTCGTTGACGATCAGTTCAATTTCGGGAAATTCGCTGCGCGTCATCTCGGCGCTGCCATCCGTGGAAGCGTTATCCACCACAATCACCCGCCGGCTGAATTTGCCCTGAGACTCGTTTACCGTTTGCAGGCATCGGCGCAGCAAATCACGCGTATTCCAATTTAAGATGACTACGCCCAGATCGTACAAGTTACATTCCCCTGATGCCCGCAATTTTAGCACAGCACCGGTACTTAATGCCCAACGTTACCCACACGGATTATCGCTGCGTATCTCTGAAATTGGTAAACGATGCTTCCCAACTCATGTGGGATAATCTGGAAAACGTGGGAAAACTTCTGGCGATCCTAACCAACTTGTAACGATCTTCTTGCTTTGGCGTATTGGACAATTGGGCGCACTTTCTGCTAATCTACGATTAGTTTGTTAATGGGTTTTTAACAACCCATCTGCCATGCTTTTGTCCCACTCTGGCAGTAATTTTTATAAGCATCATCGCTACCAAATAGAAGACAGATCTTCACAGATCTGGACAGGTCATGTTGGTGTACCTGTCGAGCGTTGTCGTTTTGCCTGCCTTAATCAGGCCAATTATAGAAGGATGATTAGTTATGGTTGACAGCGTTAAGTCTAAAAATGCGCTTCACGAGCTGGGTTACAAAATATTCCTGGATCGTTACGCAACCAAAGATATGAAACGCACTACCCTCACAGTCGGAGATACAGTCATCGTAGTGGTGAATAGTGATACCGGCCAGCGTGAGGTCGGGCATATCTTAAAACTTGACCTGCCAACTGTGACCATTGAACTGCTTGATGGCGAGGTTGTCACCCGCGATCTTGAGCATGTAGATAAACCGCTGGAAACTGAACCAGAGCAGATGATGGCGCGTGTCGCCGCTGGCATTGCTCAGGCAGAAAAATCCCCGAAACTGCGTAAACTGTGGGCGGAGCGATTCCGCTGGCTCTTGGACGATTTCAAGTTCGTTCCCGCCGGTCGTATTCTCACCGCCGCCGGCACCGATCAGCAGCTCACATTTTACAACTGCATGCCTCCTGAACAGGAAGTTCTGACTTACGAAGGCTATAAGCCAATTGCGGAAATCAACGTTGGTGATCTCGTTGTAACACATCGTAATCGCCTGCGCCCTGTGCTTCACCGCCTCGAGCGCGAGACAAACGAAGCGCTATACATTTTGAAGCCGCGCAAACTTGGCTTTGATGATCTTCGCGTGACCGGAGACCACAAGATTCTGATTATTCGGTCTGAATGGGTTAACAAGCACCGTGATCGCGATGGATTGAATCTCGCTCATTCCCCGGATTGGATTCCGGCGAAGGATGCGCGTATTGGTGATTATCTCGCAGTTGCGCACGATAGCGAGGAATGTCCGCCAGAGGCAATATATCTGACCGATTATCTGCCCGATAGCTATACAACCCGTAATGACAATGTTTATAAGGCGACCACACGGGGCGCGCACGGTTATGTGAAAGATTGGGGAACGCACAAGGACGTTCGCAATCGCCTTGAACTTGATCATGATCTGTTGTGTTTGTTTGGTCGCTGGTTAGGCGATGGCTGTGTAACCCATAGAACCGGTACCGATATACCTTCCGGTATCAAAATCGTGTTCGGTTTGGATGAAAAGGAAGAGGCGGAAAATACTGCCCGGATAATTGAGGCGAAGTTTGGTGTTGAAGCCTCGCTCAAATTGAGCAGTACCGGGCGCTGGTATGATCTCTGGGTCAATTCCATGCCGCTGGGCCAATTCTTCAAGGCATTTTTTGGCGCCTACAGCTATGGTAAACAGATTCCTGCCGACCTGATGCATGTATCACCGGAACAGGCGTTGAGTCTGCTTGCCGGGTTGTTTGGGGCAGATGGCTATGTCTCTGACAACAAACTAGGAATCGTCCTCTCCAATAGAACCCTGGCAACTCAAGTTCATCATTTATTGCAGCGGGCAGGTTACCTTTTTTCTATCAAAGAAAACACCCATCGTCTCGGGCGTATCCCTGCTTATCGTGTTCAGGCAACGGCCAGTGAGTGTGCGGATCTCTTTGAGAAGTTTTTCGGTGTTCAACCGCCCGTTCAGTCCCTGATGCAAAGCCATTATCTGAAACACGATGGGCTGCGCTGGGTTCGTATCGCAGATATTGCGGTTGAAGATTACACCGGCGTTGTCATGGATATTGAAGTTGAAGAAGATCACTCGTTTGTCTCAGCAGGTGTCGTTGTATCAAACTGCTATGTCATTCCCAGCCCCAAAGACTCACGCGGCGGAATTATCGAAACCCTGCTGCAAATGACCGAAATCATGTCGCGTGGCGGCGGCGTCGGTATCAATCTCAGCAGCTTGCGCCCGCGCGCTTCATACGTGAAGGGCGTGAATGGACGTTCCAGCGGTTCGGTCAGTTGGGGCGCGCTTTACAGTTTCGTTACCGGCCTGATCGAGCAGGGCGGTTCCCGTCGCGGCGCGCTCATGCTCATTCTCGATGACTGGCATCCCGATGTCTTTGACTTCATCAATAGCAAGCGTCAGGCTGGCAAAATCACCAATGCCAATATCAGCGTCGGCGTCAGCGATCAGCTTATGGAAGCCGTCAAAGCAGATGCCGATTGGCAGCTTGTTTTCCCGGATACCTCGCATCCTCAGTACGATGCTGAATGGGATGGCAATCTCGAAATCTGGCAGTCAAAAGGCTATCCCGTCATCGCCCATCGCACCATCAAAGCCCGTGAAGTTTGGGATACCATCATCGAAAGCGCGTGGGCAAGCGCCGAACCCGGCGTATTCTTCCGTGAACGCTATAACAAGATGTCCAACTCGTGGTACTTCGCGCCCATCATCTGCACCAATCCGTGTGGCGAGCAGGGCTTGCCTGCTTTTGGCGTCTGTAATCTTGGCGCTATCAACCTCGCCAAATTCTACGACGAAGCCAACCATGATGTACTCTGGGACGATCTTGAACTGGCAGTACGTTATGCCACGCGCTTCCTTGATAACGTGATTGATGCCACGCCCTATTTTCTCGAAGATAACCGGCTTCAGCAGACCAGCGAGCGCCGCGTCGGCCTGAACAACATGGGCTTAGCCGAATTGATGATCAATCTTGGTATTCGCTACGGCAGCGATGAATCCGTTGAATTTATTGATAAGCTCTACGGGTTTATGGCACGTGCCAGCTATGAAACCAGCATTGAACTGGCTCAAGAGAAGGGCGCTTTCCCGCAGTTTGACCCCGAAAAGTTCGTGCAAAGCGGCTTTATGCAGTCCAT
>CAZBPB010000272.1:0-894 GCA_964493565.1 uncultured Pleurocapsa sp.
AAAGCACGAGCGGGATCAATGACGCGATTCCGGTAAAGATGGTTATTGTCCTAACCTGATCATTGCCCCAGCTTTCCAGAGCGATCCCTGTGATGATAATGCTGATAACGGTGGCTAACTGAAATCCTGCCATGTCTAGCGAGAAAATGCGTCCAAGGTAGTTATCAGGCACAGTGCGCTGCAAGATGGCAGAACTGTACGTCCAGTAAACACTGCTGCCCATTGCCTTAACCATAATGGCGACAGCGGCAAAAGCCAGCGCAGGAGCACCAGCAAGCAGGAACCAACCCACTGCAATCAGGGCATAGGCGGCAAGAATCAGGCGGCGCAGCCTGCGAATTGTGCCATCGTTCCAGCGATTTAGAAGCAGCGGGCCGAAAATGGCGCCGATGCCAAATGCACACCATAAGATGCCAAGAGAGCCATTTCCATCCTGCCCGATCACGAACAGAATGGTGGCATAAATGATCAGAATACCATCCAGATTGCCGACACCGCCGCCCGCTTTTACCAGCAAGGTTGCCAGCGTGGCGGGGTTCTGTTTCACGTAGCGTAGGCCATCCACATAATCTTTCATGGATGCGCTTTGTTCTCGTCCGGCCCGTGCTTCAGGCGTAAGGGAAACCCTTATTGAAACGATCAAGAGCGCCGAGACGGCAAAAGTCGCCGCGTCAAACAAAAGCGCGGTAGAAGTGCCAAATAGGCCGGAGATCACGCCGCCGAGGATTCCACCGATAGCTAACATCACCGACCATGTAATGCTGCCGAGAATGTTTGCCGGCACCAGATCTTCGCGCTGGACAAGGCTAGGCAAGAGGGCAGAGCGCCCCGGCTCAAACACCGCGCTGAAGCAGAATTGGGCAACGCTTAGGACGTAAACCAGCCACAACTGCT
>CAZBPB010000272.1:924-5561 GCA_964493565.1 uncultured Pleurocapsa sp.
CACGCGCACAACATCGCTGATGATCAGCATTTTGCGCCGGTCAAAACGATCCAGTAGAACGCCTGAGATAGGGCTAACCAGAAGCGGTGGCAGAAATCGGGCAAGCAGCAGCAGACTGATAGCAAGGCCAGAACTTTCGCTGTATTTTGCAACTAAGCTGGCAAGGACAATGGTGTTGAACCAATCTCCGATTAAGCTGACAGCTTGAGCGGCCCAAAGACGCGCATAATTGGGGTTGCGTTGTAGCAGCCTGAGATAATTCATGGGGGTCTCGAATTAGTTGATGCGACCGATCTATCAGCCCTGCGTTTCCCATGGGAAATACATGTATGTGATATCTGGCCCGGAAGTGATATCTGTGAGCGAGGATAATAGCACAGGATCGTGATTAAAGTTATCCGTGACCCACACGTTGCCGTTGGCATCAACTCTTTCGACATATAACACATGACCGAAGCGATCATCGGCAAATGGATGATCTGGCTGCATCACCATGACTGACCCGGCTAATGGCACATCACCCATGCGGATACCGTATTCGGGGTGGGCGAGGGCATTTTCAGGCCAGAGATAAGCGTTGTTAGGAATACCCGGTGGAATCGGCATGCGCGAGCAGACCCAGTTCACGCAGTTCACGGAATTATCGGCCTGACGGGTGGCATTCAAAATTGCCTGACTGGTCTGGCTATCTTCCAGGCTGGCGATCAGTTCAAGATCAGCGCCACCGGCGGGACTGACCCGTTCAAGTCTGGTTTCCAGGCCTTGAATGGACGTTTGCAGGTCGTTGATTTGCTGATCTGCGCCAGCGATTTCTGCATCAAGGGCGGCGATCTGTTCCTGCAAGCCGCGAACGCGGGCGTTTGGCGTGACGCCGCCTGCGCTATTCATACGGCCTAATAGGTCGTCCAATTCACCCTGTAATTCGGAGCGCCGCTCTAAGAGCCGTTCGCGGCTGCTCTGGACGGTTTCAAGCTGTGCCTGCTGCTGCTGCATTTGCGTGAGCAGTTCCTGATTCTGGCGGTTGGCATATGCCTCTAAGGGCGGCGGTGGGCCAACGGGTTCCGGTTCAGGATCATCAAAGTCTGAAGCGGTAAAGGCAGGCGCAGTTGATCTTCGAGAACTGCCACCACTACCGCTGCTCCCTGAGCCTGTGAAGGGGACGCCGCCAGATGATTCACCGCCAGTACCGGATGGCGGCGGGCTGCCACCCGTGCCACTTGAACCGGGAAAGCCGCCAGTGGGAACAGGAACAGGTGGCGCACCACCGCCTGTTCCGGCGTCACCGCTGCCTTCTTCCCCGATGCCGGAAGATTCCATTTCCTGCTGTACGGCATCTTCGATGGCGTCTGCCGCTTGAGTGAGGCTGCGGGCAAAGCGATCCAATTCTTCAGGCCACGTGTCCATAACGGTTCGTTCGCGGCGGTAGGTTTCAAAGAATACGGTTGCCGCAGGGCTTTGGAAGCCGAGCACCAGCAAGCCATCAATGAGCGTGTACGCCGTAGATACAGCACCGCGCACATTTTCGGCGGTGATTCCAAGCGATTCAGCGGCGGTTCGTAGTTCGCCTATTCTAGCTTCAAGGGTTGACATCAGGTGTCGTTTCCACAGGAATATCCGACGGGATTTCTTCTGACGCGTTATTAAGCGGGATCACAATAGGATCAGGCGCTTCTTGACCGGCAGGTGCAGGCTGGGAAACAACCAGCGCGTTGACAGTGCTGGCCTGAGGAATTTGAAAAACGACCCAACCGTTGGTATTGGAACCGCTGCCGACCGGCTGCATTAAATCTTGCCCGATGAGACCCACGTCGGGAACTGGCGCGATGGGCTGACCACCGTCGGTCAGCGCAAAGAGATTAGCTTCCGGCGGTTGACTGCATGTACTGCCATTCTGGCATTCGAAAATCAGGTGCATGGCAAAGAAGCGGGTTCCGGCAACCGGTAACTGCGTATTGCCGCGCAAATCGCCAACTCGCTGCGTATCGTCTTCGTATGCTGAAATTTGCAACCGTCCGTCAGTGTATTCGGCTTCATGCTGCACCGGGTCAATTCGTACGCTGCGATCTGGCGACAGAGTGGGTGCGGTGGTGGCGCCAGGCGTGGTGGTGGTCAGCAGATTGACCAGCGAACGATCTTCTGCGGGCGTATTGCCTAGAAATGCCCATAACACCGCGCCGATCAGGATGCCAACGACCGCAAACACAGCCACTTTTTTCAGATCTACGCCCCACACTTTCGGCAGTTTGCGTTTTTTAGGGGCGTCATCTGGCAGAACCGGCACATCTTCCGCCGGAGCATTCTTGTCAGCGTATTTCTGCTCCCAGGCAATCTGTTCACGGGCGATTTCGACGTAATGGTTATTCTTACCGCCTTTTTCGATGAGCAGTGCCAGCTTTTCTGCCCGCGTCGTGCGATCATCCTGCGCCTGAGCATCCAGCCACAGCAAAGTAGGGGTCATTTCCGGTTCTGGATGCGGGTTTTCTGCCCTGTACTCATCCAGCAGGCGGCGTGCTTCTGATCGGCTTCCATTGTATAAGGCGATATTCGCCTTAATCAGCTTTTGATCCACAGGCTTACTTCCGTTTGGTGGGCGTTAAGCTGCGCCCAAGTAGGTCTTCGATAAGTCCGGGCGTATCAATACTCAAGTTTGGATCGGTGGCGCGCGCTCCGCCTGTTGAGGTAGGCGCAGCCATGATTTGAGCCTTGCTCGCCGGATTTTTCCATTCAGCCTTCTTAAACTTACCCCACAACTTGTCATTGATCTGGCTGACATAGCCCTGCGGCGTTTCAATGAGCGCGGTTTGCACGACCTTAATGGTATTGCCCTGCGGCACATACATACGGCCTTCGGGCATGGCTTCATTGGGCAAACCGGTCGTACGCACGTTTAGTTTTTGCAGCGACTCTTTAGTCATCATGGCAAAGCCGCTGCGCCGCAGCAGCAGTTGTTTAATCAACGGGTCGTTGGCGCGTTCCAGATAGCCAGCAACCCACATATACAACCCTAGATCACTGTGCAGACGTACATGATCGCGAAGCTGCATCAGAAGTTCAGGGTTGCCTCCAAGGGCTTCACTGGTCTGATCATAATCATCAATGATGACTACAGTTGCGGGCAATTCCGGCGGCGTCTCTGATTCCAGATTTTGATCGCGCATTGAGGCATAAAAGGCGTTCATTTCCGACTGTAGATGCACCAGATGCGCCTTAAGTTCTATGGCATCGGTGACGCGGTGAATCACGTGCTTTAGACCGGCTACACCGCGCAGACTGCGTCCATTGAAATCTACCAGCAGGAAGCGGAGTTTGTCGGGCGAGTGAAGCTGGGCTGCTGAAAGGACAGCCGCTTGCAGCATGTTGGATTTGCCGCTGCCGGGCGGGCCAGTGACAATGAACTGCGGCCCTTGCGCCCACCAATCCAGCGTAAATACGGTTTGCGCGTCATCATCATAGCGACCCAGCGGCGTGACGACGTGGTAGTCGTTGCTCCGGTTGATCGGGGTTGCCAGCGTATACAGCGGAATATTGAGCGGCAGCGGTTCGATGGGCGCGGGTGACTGTGCTTCGCGACCTTCAGTTTCCGGCGGAAGACCTTTCATCACCAGATAACCTTGACGAAGCTGCTGCACAATTTCGCCAGTGGCTACCTGCGTATCCTGATCGTCTTCGGTAGCGCGCAGGGTTGGCAGCGCAAGCTGGACAGCTAAAGGCGGGTTGCCGGCAACGAAACCGCGACCTGCCGGAAGATCGGCGGGTGCATGCACGCGACCAACTGCAATCAGATAGTCGGCAGGATCACCAAGTTCCAGCGAGACGCGCTGCTGCATCAATGAACGGATGCGATCTGGCACAATGCCGGGTGAATTGGCGGTCATGACTACATAGAGGCCAACAGCGCGACCTTCGTTGATTAGACGGTCAAGATCGGCCATGTGAGGTTCACGATAGCTATCGCGAAATTGTTCGTACTGGTCAACGAACAGCACCACAATGGGCGCGAAAGGTTCGGCGCGACCGGACTGACGGTCATCCAGCAGTTTGACCATGCGGTTGAACAGGCGACGCACACGCTCTGGCTCATTGCCGTAAATCACGCGTTCGGCATGAGGGAGAATGCCAAGATCATCCAGACCGGTGCCGGTGAAACTGAGGAAATACAAGTTCAGATTTTCCGGCGAGTGCAGAAGCGCAAGGCTGACTGCTAACGTGCGGATGAACATTGTTTTGCCGCTGCCGGGGCCGCCCATGATCAGCAGATGACCGTCACGGCGATTGCTCTTGCCGCTTTCGCCAGCGCTGGCGTTCAGGTTGATCCACAGCGGGTTCTGGGTACGGTTATAAACATCGTCAAGGATGCCAACCGGCGCGGAACCGGTGCGGATTGGATTGCCTTCATGATCTGCGCCAGCATCTTCCCATTCAAAACCGTTCCAGCCGATGGTGTTGGCTTTGGCAATGGGTTTCGCCAGTGTAATACGCTCTTCCAGTGGTGGCAGAAGCAGAGGCTTCATCCAGGGGACAGCTTCATCTTTGGAGTAGCTGATCAGGGTTTCAACGACGGCACGCGCAACGGTATACGGCTGCTGAATTTCGGCGGGCGGCGGGGCAGCGCCATTGCTGCCACTTTCACTGCCTGG
>CAZBPB010000273.1:0-5545 GCA_964493565.1 uncultured Pleurocapsa sp.
AGGATACTATCAAAATACGCTGGCGGGCATCATGCGTGACCGCGAGGTATCAAATATTCCCTTTGAAGCACAGCAGATCGATCTTGAAAGCGATCAAGGCGCAGATATCGTGCTAACCATTGATCGTGATGTGCAGTTCATCGCTGAAACTGAACTCTTGCAAGCCATCAGTTCCACCGGCTCCACGCAGGGCACGATCATCGTCATGAACCCGCGCAACGGCGATATTCTGGCGATGGCCAACTACCCTACATTTGATCCCAACGCCTATTTCAACATTGATGACCCGACTGTTCTCAACAATATGGCCATCGCCGGAAATTATGAACCGGGTTCCGTGATGAAGGTGATCACCATGGCGGCGGCGCTGGATCGCGGCACGATTCGTCCGGACTTTACCTACTACGATAATGGAGTGCTGGACATTGGCGGCATTCAGGTGCGCAACTGGGATCGCGCAGCGCATGGCACAGTTGATGCCACCCAGATTCTGGTGCAGTCGCTCAATATCGGCGCAGCAACGCTGGCAACCCTGATGGGGCCGGATCAATTTTATTCCGAACTGAACGAATTTGGCTTTGGGCGACGTACCGGTGTTGACCTGCAAGGTGAGGAAGCCGGCATTTTCTACGCGCCCGGAAACCCGAACTGGGCAGAAGCCAATATCGCTACCAACAGCTTTGGGCAAGGCATTAGCGTAACCCCGCTGCAAATGCTGACCAGCGTGAATGCAATTGCAAACGGCGGGTTGATGATGCAGCCCCGCGTTGTACACCAGATCATTGACGGCGAAAGCGTGTACACCTCGCAGCCGTCCGCGCTTGGCCGCCCGATATCCGCTGAAGCCGCCGCGCAGGTTACGCAAATGATGGTTGAAGTTGTGCGGCAGGGGTTGGATGATGGCGCTAGCGTTCCCGGTTATACCATCGCTGGCAAAACCGGCACAGCAGAAATCCCCACGCCGTTTGGTTATGAAGATGGCGCTTCTATTGTCACTTTTGTCGGTTTCTTACCGGCTGATGACCCGCAAATTAGTGTCTTAATCCGGCTGGATCGCCCACGCGATTACTGGGCTAGTCTGGTTGCCGCGCCCATCTTCCAGCGGCTGGCCGAAAGGCTGGTCGTGCAGCTAGCCATCCCGCCCGATAGTGTACGGGCGCAGATTGCGGCTGAAGGTGGCTCCATCAGCAATATCGCGCGTTAGGGTTTAATCGTATGGGTACTGCGCTGCCGTTCGCCCTGTCTATGGGCGCGGTCACATTCCTCTTGTGCGTTATCTGGGGCGGCCCTTTTGTGGCGCTGCTTCGCCGTTTGCGCATTGGCAAGCAAATTCGTGTTGAGCTTTCCGCAGAGCATCAGGTCAAAAAAGGCACGCCGACAATGGGCGGCATTATGATTGTGCTGCCCGTATTCGCAATCGTTTTTGTCTTGAATCTGATCAGTGTAGTGCGCGGCTCTTCGCTTACAGGCGCCAGCATTTTACTGCCGCTGTTTGTCATGGTCTGTTTCGCGATTCTCGGCGCATATGATGACTGGCAGGGCATTCGCCGTTCGCGTGGAAACCGCCCCCGTGGTGAAGGCATTAGCGGGCGTACCAAAATGGCGTTTCAAATTGTGCTGGCGCTGGTTGCCGCTGCCATAATCTCACTTTATGATGGTGGTTTCCAGTACGCTAACCAGATCGCCATCCCCCTGCTCAATTTTGCCATCCCCCTGCCTCCGATCATTTTTATCCCCTTGTCGGCTTTTCTAATCGTTGGCTTCTCTAACGCCACCAACCTGACTGATGGGCTGGATGGGCTTGCCGGAATCATTACTGCCAGCGCCTTTGCTGCTTACGGCGTAATCGCGCTTCTACAGGGGCAAATCTTTCTGGTGCAGTTTGCCTTCATCATGGTTGGCGCTTGCTTCGCTTTCCTGTGGTACAACGCGCATCCCGCGCAGCTATTTATGGGGGATGTTGGCTCTTTGGCGCTCGGGGCAACGCTAGCAACCATTGCCATCATGACCGGTCAGTGGCTTCTGCTGCCGATTATTGCTATCGTACCTGTTGCCGAAACCGTATCGGTCATTCTTCAGGTGGTCTATTACAAGCGCACCAAAGGCAAGCGCCTGTTCAAACAGTCCCCCTTACATCATCACTTTGAACTTAGCGGTTGGAGCGAAACGCAGGTTGTTCAACGATTCTGGCTGGTTGGCATCCTCTCCGCCATCGTTGGCGTCGCGCTGGCGCTGGTCTAAAATTCTATTATTGAATAAGCCCACACAGAGGCAAGCAGATTGTTTGCAGACTTTGCAGGCTTATTTGGTTCCGGCTTTATAGACCAAATTGCGTTTCCGCCACCCAAAGGCAGTGAAACTCACAAACCTCGAATGCTTAAAAGTTCGACTTATCCTCTTTTCAAAAATCGCAAAATAGCGAGCAGGATGACGGCGCCAACAACCGCTGTCAGGATAGACCCGATACTTATGCCGCCTTCTACCGGTGTCACGCCGGGAATAAGGGACAAGACAAACCCGCCAATGAACGCGCCGATGATGCCAACGATGATCGTGGGCAAGAAGCCCATTCGGCCACCCATCAACACATTCGCCAGGAAACCGGCTATTGCCCCTAGAATGATCCAGATAATGATGTTGACCAACATTGAGACGCCTCCTGTATACAAAGACAGATGCAAACGCACTTTTGTAACTAGGCCGGCTACGATGAAGTTTTATCGAAACAGATTATAGTAAATTTGTCAAATCACGGCTAAGGAGCGTATTGTTAGCCGCTATCTGACACGGTTTCCCCGGCTTTTGTTCGGGTGCTCACGGTGTGACCAACAGAGGTGCCGCCAGCGGTCAAGCCCCCACCATTCTGCCTCAAATTGCAAGGGATCATTGGGTTGAAAAGGCCAATGCGATAATATCCGCAAGCATCGGCTGCCAGGATCGTAGTGAGCTATTCAAAAATGAAATATCAGGTTATGATTACCAGTCTTACGAACAGGCGTTCGTTTTTCACAGCAACAATGATTAACCCGGCATAATGATTAATTCCCACGATCCTCTCTTTAGAAAACGAGTCGTTGTCATCGGCTTCGCCCGTCAAGGGCGTGCTCTTGCCCGCTGGCTGCCTACCATTGGCGCCAACGTGGTCGTAAGTGACTCTAAAACAGCCGAAGAACTCAACCTGACTCCCGAAGATTATCCTGACGTGGAATTTGTGCTTGGCAGCCAGCGCGTTGCTACGCTTAAAGGCGCTGATCTGGTATTAGTTTCCGGCGGCGTACCCCTCACACTGCCGATTATTAAAGGCGCAGTCCGGCGCGGGATACCCTTAGCCAATGACGCTCAGCTTTTTCTAGAACGCTGCCCAGCACCGGTCTTAGGTATCACAGGCAGCGCGGGCAAAACCACGACCACCACCCTGACTGGAAACATCCTCAAAACCGCAGGCCATAAAACCTGGGTTGGCGGCAATATCGGCGATGTGTTACTGGATGTGCTGCCCAAAATTCGCCCAAGCGACCGCGTGGTGATGGAGCTTTCCAGCTTTCAACTCGAATTGATGGATGCCAGCCCTGATTACGCATGCGTCACCAACATCACGCCGAATCACCTTGACCGTCACGGTACGATGGAAGCCTACACCCGCGCCAAAGCCAATATTTTTCTATATCAAGATCAGCCGGAACAGGTGGTCATCCTCAACCGTGATGACGCTATTTCCCGCGAACTGGCAGGCGAAGTACGCGCGCAGCTAGCATGGTTCAGCCTGTACGAAATGATCCCGGATGGCGCTTTTCTGGCGGGCAGCCGCTTCATCCTGAGTGGTTTTTGCAGCCCGGATCGTAAGCCGCAGGTTATCGGCGACCGCGATGAGGTGAAATTACGGGGTGAACACAACCTCGCCAATATTCTCGCCGCCTGTGCGCTCACCGGCGCGGCGGGCATAAAGTCTGACCTGATGTTCGATGCGGTGCGCGAGTTTAACGGCGTCGCTCACCGTCTGGAAGTGGTGCGCGAATTGGATGGCGTAACCTATATCAATGACAGTATTGCCACTGCCCCCGAAAGAGTGTTGGCAGCCTTGCGCAGTTTTGACGAGCCGTTGGTACTGCTGCTTGGCGGGCGCGATAAAAAATTACCGTGGGAAGAGATGATCGGTCTGGCGCTGCAAAAGTCGCGCCAGATTATCGTTTTTGGCGAAGCAGGCCCGTTGGTGATGAAAGCTGCCCGCAAGTTAAAAGCCGATCCGGCTGTGATTTCACAGGTTGCTACGCTTGATGATGCGCTGATCAAGGCTATCTCTGTGGCTCAATCCGGTGATGTCGTTCTGCTTTCCCCCGGCGGCACCAGCTATGATGCCTATGTAGATTTCGCCGCGCGCGGTGAGCATTTTCGCACTCTCGTCAATGCTCTTTAATTGCCAAACCACACAATGTCGTTACAATCAGAATAGATGATTGTTAAACTACTTTTCACCATTATCTATTCATCTCCTGATGTCTCGCCCGCATTGAGTGCAGCGGATTTCTCATGGCGCAAAACGTAGCCCCTGAATTTGCAGACGATTTCGACGTAGCCACGCCTTCCAGCCGCGCCGCGCCCCGGGTTGTGCAGCCAATCCGCAACCCGGTCAGTGAGCCTATCGAAACAAGATCTATTGCCCGTAAGCGCAGTTTTGGTTTTCTAGGCACATTAGATCCTTCGCTGGTCATCACGTATGTGCTGCTGTTAGCTATCGGCGCAATGATGGTCTACAGCACTACTTTTGACTGGGCATACTCTGACTTTGGCAGCGAAACCGCAATACTCTTACAACACGCCCGTAACATGGCTGTCGGCCTCGTTCTGCTTGTCTTTTTCGCGGTGGTAGATTATCGCATCTGGAAGCGTTTCGCGGTAGTTGCCCTACTGCTCACTGTTGCGGCGCTCATCGCGGTGCTGCTCTTTTCCGATCAGCTCTGGGGTGCGCGCCGTTCTCTGCTTAACGGTTCGTACCAGCCGGGCGAAATGGCTGAACTGGTCGTTGTGATCTATATGGCGGCGTGGCTCAGTTCCAAAAACCGCAAAGTGCAAAGTTTCTGGAATGGTCTGATACCCTTCGTGATTCTGCTCGGCATTATCGGTGGGCTGGTCGTGCTTCAGCCAGACCTTTCAACCGCTGTAACCATTTTTCTGGTTGCCGGTATCATGTATTTTCTGGCTGGCGCAAACATCTACTATCTTGCCGGGATACTTGGTCTACTAACTACTGCCGCCTACATCGTTTACAACATGTTCGACTATGCGCAGGGTCGTGTTGACAGCTTCACCAGCGGTTTGACCGATCTCTCGCAAGCCTCGTACCACGCACAGCAGGCGATTATCGCCTTTATTAACGGCGGTTGGACGGGCGTAGGGCTTGGGCTGGGAACACAAAAATTCGGCTTCCTACCCGCCCCCCACACAGACAGTATTTTCGCGGTGATCGGTGAAGAACTCGGCGTACTCGGTGCCGCCTTTGTGGTGCTGCTGTTCATCACGCTGGTGTTTCGGGGCTTCACTACCGCCC
>CAZBPB010000274.1:0-950 GCA_964493565.1 uncultured Pleurocapsa sp.
CTGAACGATTTGATAGGCGCGTCCATCAGGGTCTAGCCATGGATTCCACCAGATATCCACCCTTAATTTGACGACATCAAACATGAAATAGGCGGCTGTTCCGGCTGCAAGAATTAAGAGCACCCCCCCATAAGCAACCCAGTTCAAACCGCTGGAGATGTACAGCAGCAGCATAAATACGATAAAAAACAGAATGGCTGTGCCAAGGTCACGCTGCCAGACGAGCATGACAAGGCACAATCCCCACATAAGCAGGATTGGCCCGATCAAACGCGGCGATAAGTTGTACTTTTTACCATCCCCTAACAGTTCAGCGCTGTGAAAAACCGGATATTGTTCGGCAAGGTAACTGGCAACAAAAGCGACGAGTACAATTTTGAGTAGTTCCGAAGGTTGGAAATAGACGCCCGCTGCGCCAAGCCAGAGTGCTGGCGCGCCGCTGGTACCGCTGGGGTTAGTGCCAAAAAGGATTGTGGTTATCAGCAGCACAAGGCCGAAAACTAAGAGAAGATACCTGTACTGTCGCAAAAGGGATAGCAGGTTAGGAATACTAATTACTGTAAGCAATGCGATCAGGGATATGACCAGCCACAGCGTCTGGCGTTCACCGAACGTGGGAAGCAAGCGTGAAATGCTTACGATTCCCCAGCCAGTCATAAACATTGACAGTGGGAATAACAGCGTGTCGGATGCGGGCAAACGACGTTCTAGCCACAGCTCGCCGATAATCGCACAGGCGATCCACACGAGTACGCTTATCCAGAGACTTGCACGGAATCCCTGAACTACTGTAAGCGCAAATGCGTTAGTGAATAAGAATAGTCCCGCCAGCAGCAGCAGGATTCGCGCTATTCGGCGTTGCCATGCTTCGGGAATTGGCAGGACGTTCCAGGTTGTGCTGGTCATTATTGTGCGTAAAGCCGACCAATAATGGGTTGCAAACGCTCAAA
>CAZBPB010000274.1:960-2494 GCA_964493565.1 uncultured Pleurocapsa sp.
TACGTGATGGATCAGTCATAACCGCGCCATCAAGTGCGAAATGTGCTGACCAATTGGCGGTTTCATCAATTTGCTCCACAGCGATAGCCACAGCCCGCTGCGCAAGTTCCAGATTATGATGCAGAGTGTTGACCACCATTTCCACTGTCACAGGCTGTTCAGATACATGCCATGAATCGTAATCGGTCACGTGAGACATGGTTGCATAAGCTATTTCCGCCTCACGCGCCAAAAACGCTTCCGGGCAGGTAGTCATACCAACAATGCTAAATCCTAGTTGTCGAAACATGTGGCTTTCAGCACGGGTGCTAAAACGTGTACCCTCAATCGTGACGTAGGTGCCACCGCGATGGACTCGTCCGCCTGCCGCTTCTACGGCTGACGCGACCAGCTCATTTAATTCGATAGAGAATGGCTCGGCAACCGAGACATGCCCGACTAGACCCGGCTCGAAAAAAGTTCGACCGCGTTCATCTTTCGTATAGTCAACTAGCTGATCTGGCAGCACTACGTCTCCGGGCGCATAGTCTTCACGGAGAGAGCCGCAAGCATTTACGGCAATAATGAATCGTACACCAAGCGATTTTAGCGCATAAATATTGGCTCGATATGGCACAGTGCTTGGGGTATATACATGGCCTACGCCATGACGCGGTAAAAAGGCCACGCGTTTACCGCGCAGGGTGCCGAACACAATTTCGGCGCTGGGCGTACCATAGGGTGTATCAATTGCGGCGCTGGTGACACTACTTAGTTCCGGCATTTTATAGAGGCCGGATCCCCCGATAACTGCAATGGCAACCGACTCTAGCATAGTTTGTCTCCTATAATGTGGCGCGAATATTTCCGCCGTCAACGGCTAAGGCGATGCCGGTAATGAAGCTGGCAGCAGGCGACGCTAGAAAAACCACAGCGTTCGCAAATTCTTCAGGTGTGCCGAAGCGACCAAGCGGGATATCTGCAGTGGACAGTTTACGTTCTTCCTCTTGTGTGGTCTGGTTTTTTTCAGCGCGCGCTTGCATTAGTTTGGAAATACGCGCAGTTTCGGTTAGCCCCGGAAGTATACTATTGACTCGAATACCGCTGGAGGCTAATTCATCGGATAGCGTTTTAGCTAGACCGACAACAGCGGGGCGAAGCGTGTTCGAAAGTGTCAGGTTATGAACGGGTTGTTTTGCAGCAACCGATACGATTGCCACGATGGATGCCCGTTGTGATCGCTTCAGGTGGGGAAGGGCATAGTGAACAAGACTGACAGCGCTGAGCAGGGTTAGCTGAAACGCACTTTGCCATGCTGTAATCTCAAAATCTTCAAAGCCGCCTGCCGGAGGGCCGCCCGCGTTTAATATCAGTATATCCAGACCGTTCAGGGTTTCCGCTGCATTGCGCACCAATCGTTGATTGGAGGTGTCGTCGCTCACATCGCCCTGAACCGTATATACAGGGTTTTCGGTTTCAGCATTGATGGAGGATGCGGTTTCCTGGAGATCAGATAGACTTCGGCTGCTGATCACCACCTGCGCGCCTTCACGAC
>CAZBPB010000274.1:2504-5525 GCA_964493565.1 uncultured Pleurocapsa sp.
TGGCGCGCTGTTGCCGCTCCTAGCCCCTGGCTGGCTGCTGTGACCAACACTTTTGCTCCACGTAAATGCAAATCCATGTGCTAGTTCTCCAGTTCGACGCGGAAGTGTTTTTGCCCGATGCCGATGATATCACCATTGGTGATGATTACAGGCTGGTTAACGGGCATTTCATTGAGCAGCGTTCCGTTACGACTACCGCGATCCTCTAACCACCACTGTCCATCACGTAGTGCCACGACTGCATGTTCCGAACTCGCAAACGAATCATTGATCTTGATAGCGTTAGAAGGAGAACGACCAATACTGGTCAACGCCAGTAATGGATACGACTCTCCTGTTAGAACCCATGAATTGCCTATGGTTTCTACCGATGCAAGTTTTCCATAGGGACGTCTGCTAGAAGTAATCGTATCCGCTGCGCCGCGAAAATCGCGCCAGAGAAACACGAGAACTAATCCAAGCGTTGCCAGCAGCAGTATGCCCGCTAGAACGCGCAGAATAATGAGCGTTGTGTCCCCTGTGATCATGATTTACAGCCGCTGCGCCCTAGTCGATGGCAAACCCAGCCTGAGTGGAGCCGCTATCCGACTCGTCCATATAGAGTATTCGCGTGTGTCCCAGCCGAATAACATCGCCAGATTGTAGACGGTACTCATGTACGCGCACATCATTGATATAGCTGCCCGCCTGGCTGTGAATATCAAAAAAGGTATAAACGCCAAAACGCAGGCGTAGCTGAGCATGATAACGAGAGACATAAGGATCATCCAAAACAATGGTATTGTCCTGACTTCTCCCGATTGTTACAAGCGGCGCGGTCAGCGGTTCTAATCGCGAACTATCAATGATCAGATGCGCGTTAGCGGGGATCAAGCTGATCGGTGCCTCAATGCGTTCCAGCACTGAAGTGGCCCCTTTTAGTTGTGTTTGATGGGCTGTAATGACTCGAAAATCCCCTGCATCAACGGTCGGATTAGCATTGATATGTACCTGCGGAGACTGAATCAAACGTAAGTGTAGGTTACTTGCCAATTCAGTCAGGTGATCTGCTAACAGACTTTCAAGTGAAGGCTGTTTTGCAATCAGGCGCTGCCGCTCCGCTGGATTAAGTTCAATGATGAAGTCATCAGGTGCAACAGGCCGTGGATCATTATCTCTGGCCGCTTCAGCACCATTCTCCATTGCCCTTGCTAGTCGCATAGCCAGATCATGTGGCTGTAGCCGCCTGCCAAAAAGCTGCGTGAACGCGCCTTCGACTAGAAACTCGATTTGCGCTTCAAGCCGCGCCAGCCCCAGATCATTCATACGGAGCATTATAGCGTAGGCGAAATCAGGATAGAAATCTGTATTAAGACCGGTGTGAAGGCGGCGTAAAGGCGTAGGGAGTAGTTCTCGCTTTTGCCCTCATTCACCATGTGCGGATATGGGTGCTCTCGTATGTCCCCCAGCGAGCAGAATCTGAAGGGGCACTTGCTGACCGTCTGTTCCTGCAAATGGAAATTGAGGCGGTGGCTGAATTGCCAGCGATGTTAAGTTAAAACCCTTGGCGGTTTCCGGAAGAAAAGGGCACATCTGATTTGCAGTGTGCCCTTTTACATTGTGAACTTAGCGCTATGAAAGCCCTTGAATGACGAATGGTGGGTCTGTGGGGACGTTATCTACCCAGTTGTTAGTGGTAGCTACCGTAGCCGCTGCGCGAAGTTCTTCAAGTCGTTGGCTAAAGTCTACTCCACGTATCTGCTCAAGCTCGGCTTCGGTCAGTTCGCGATCTTCACGACCGCGCAGCTGGAAGATTGCATACGTGCCAGCTTCCGTGGCTATTGGCCCAACAATTTCTCCAATGGCGGCAGCATCAACGGCGTCGCTAAAGCCCTGACCATATTGGACGGTCAGGCTTTCCAACGTGCTCCAATCCAACTCTCCGCCAGCAGTAGAAGATGCGTCGGTGCTGTTTGCCCGTGCCAGTTCGGCGAATGAGTCACCTTCGGCAACAGCAGTGAGTATGTCGTTTGCGCTGTCTTCGTTATCTACTACAATAATGCGCCCGCTAACAAACGGCGCGGTGGTCTGCACTTCAGTGGTCATTTGATCTCGTAGAGCTTCATGCAGAGCAAGGATGCTAAAATAAGCCCGTATATCAGCATCGCTCATGCCAGTTTGGCTGCGAATTTGTGAGAATACATCGTTCCGCACCGTGTTAAACGATTCGGCCATTTCAGTCGCGTTTTGCGTAGGCGCCGGCGTGTTTGACGGTACAGGTGTCAGTGTCGTTGTTGGTGTAAACTCGGGTGTTGGCGAAATGGTTGGCGACGGCGACGCTGTTGGCGAAACTATCGGTGTTGGCGAAACGGTTGGTGAAGGCGATGGCGTAGGGCTGCTAAGCGCCGCTACCGGATCGTAGCCGAAGAAATTCTGAATCTGCTCATCAATCTGTTCTTCAGTGATGGTGATGCCATTTGCCGCCGCATACTGGCGCAGCACTTCATCGTCAATCATCTGATTCAATACCGTGTTCCCGAGTTGGTCGGGAACCTGCATTTCGTTAATCCACGTTGAATATGGAGGCTGCGAAGTCAAAAATTGAATGATTTGATCGTCAGAGATGCCAATTGCGCGATACTGTTCCACCGCGTTGCTCAACTCGATGTTGCGCAGCGCGCGGGTAAGGCGCACCTCACGTTGAAACTCGCCAACGGTTATTTGCGCATCATCAACAGTTGCCGCAACTTGATTGGGCACAATCAAGCCGTCAATCACAAATGCCGAAACTACTAATATGCCGACAACGACGGCAACCACAATCATGCTGATGACAAGAATACGTTGAACATGCGCTTCACGTTCAGCGCGGGTGCGGTATTCCTTAATCAGCTTCGGCTGCTGGCGCGTACTGCTTGACGTAGGTTTTTGTTGTTTTGGTTTTTGCGCGTCGCCAGTCTGACCGCTATTTGCCATAGTGAAATACTCCCTCGAAAGAAGGCAAGAAAAAGGCACAACCCTTGTTGAGGCTGCGCCTTGCCC
>CAZBPB010000275.1:0-5279 GCA_964493565.1 uncultured Pleurocapsa sp.
GACCTTCTACTTGCGGATTGATCGGACCAAATTCGGCAATGTAGTCTGCGACCACTTGATCCATCGGCGTACCAAAGTCATAGGCATTGATGGCATTGTCTGAAAGCACTGTATAGCCATCTCCACCACGACGCATGAAATCGTTGGTGACAACGGAATAGGTAGCTGCTTCCTCAATAGGCGCGTAGCTGCCGTCTTCACCCTCAACTTCTACGCTTACAACACGGCTTCCGGGTTCGGCGGCGGGATCAAATGTGTAATGCAGACCGGATACCTGCGGGAAGCGACCTGCGCCATTTTCAATCTGCGAAAGGCCATTTTCCAGCGCGGCGATAACGTCTGCGCCGCTCAATTCAAGGGTTGCAACGAGATTACCGAAAGGAAGAACGGTTAATACATCGCCCAGCGTCACGGTATATGGTTCGGCAAAAGCGAGATCTGCGGGAATTTCGGATACAACCGGGATGTTGCTGCGTATGCCGCCGCCGTTGGTAATGGCGATCTGCGCGCCACTATGCCAGCGGAGCGCATCAGTGATCAGGTTGCCGAGGTTACATTCGGCGGCACGGCAAACTGAACGGTCACCAACGAGGAATACCTGTGTGTCGCCAACAGGCGTGGCGCGTAATGCTTCAATCGGCGCGGCAAATTCAGCCAGTAGTGCTTCTATATCTGGACGTGGCGCAATAAAGCGGCTGAGCAGGATCACATCGCCGCCCCAGTCGGTTAGCACGCCAGCGCCGTCAAAGGTGAGATCCAGATCGCCGAGGTACAAGCCATCGCCGCCACCCGCCTGAACCACCACGATTGGCTCGCCACTGGCGCTTGTCAGCTCTGCCGGATAGGTGTTTTCGCCGGCAGCGTTGTAGATATTGCTGAGCAGGGTGTTGGTGTGACCGCCAATGATGGCGTCAACGCCTTCCAGCGACGGCGCAAGCTCAAGGTCTACGCCATAACCTAGATGGGTGAGCAGTAGAATTTTGTTCACGCCTTGCTCTGCCAGTTCAGCGGTGATCGCGTTAACTACGCCTGCATAGTCGCTGTTGAATTCCATGCCTTCAGAGGGCGAAGAAATATCCGGCGTTTCGGAGGTGGTTAGCCCGATTACGCCAACCGGGGTGCCATTTACATCTAAAACAACATATGGCGTAAATAAGCCAGCGATTGCATCGCCTTCGGGTGCAGTAATATTTGCCGAGACAACCGGAAAATTGAGCGCGTTGATGAAGGCGGCCAGCGTATCTGAACCATCATCAAATTCATGGTTGCCAAAGGTCATCACGTCATAACCGATCAGGTTCATTAGCTGGGCGCTATCCTGACCACGAAACTGTTGATGATACAGGGTGCCGGTAAAACGGTCGCCACCATCTACGAGCAGTACATTGGGATCTGAAGCGCGGATCATATCTACAACGGTTGCCAGACGCGCCTGACCACCATCTCCGTTAGCATTCGGGTCGTGGTGGGAATGCTCATCATTGGTGTGAAGTACGGTTAAGGAAAAACTTTCATCTTCCTGTGCCAATGCACTGCCGGCAACCAGCAAAAATGCACTTGCGGCTAGCAATAGGGTGTGTCTAATTTTTAGCATATCTCTATCTCCTTAATTTGCCACGCGAATGGCTATATACGACAACCGGGCAGAGTGGACGCAGGGGATAATGATTGACCCGGTTTAATAATTTGTTGATTAAATATTAAACGATATTTAAGAAGTTAGACAGGAGGCCAGGGATAATTCGGGCCGGGTCCGGGAACAGGATAGGTTTGGGTTTGTAATATATTGCGAATACGTGCTTGAAATGCGCGGATTTCTTGAGGGGAAAGTAGATTTGCAAGGGATTGACGCAGCTTGCTTTCTCGATCTTCAAGATCGCAGCACAGCCGGTCAATATCGGTCAGCAGATCGCCTGAAACCTGCTCGCCAGCAAAATCCCAGATAACTGTGCGCAGCTTGTTCGAAGAATGGAAGGAAATGCCATGATCTATCGCCCATAAATGATCTTGAGCGTCCAGAAGGCAGTGCCCCCCCTTCCGATCAGCATTATTGACAAGGTAATCGAAGGCCGCCAATTTTGCCAGTTGTGGCTTTATGGCTTCGTCAAAGGTGAAATAATGCAGCTCTGCGTCATGATTGATAAAAAGCTGGAAACTTCCCAAACCGCGTTGACCACTACGCAGCACAGTCGGGGGAACCAACTGCCAACCGAGCGTCTCGGAAGTCAAAAAGCTGGCATATTCACGATAACACAAGGTGCCGTTGGGAAAATCCCAGAGGGGGCGCTCACCTTTTTGAGGTTTGTACACGGCGGTGAGGGTGATGTCATTCATTGAAATGCCGACGAGAAACGCATAGTTGGAACTCCAACGCAGCATTCCATAGTCCTGATCGATCTCCCCGCGCTCAAGGATATCCAGTGCCTGCTCGCTGGACAGAGGAATCAGCCCGTTGTCGTTCTGCGGGTCAGGCATCGAGTTAGGTCCAGTAATACACTAAACGACCATTTTGACGGGGATCAGGGCGACCGGATTGTACAATACTCATCGCTTGATCGGAGAGAGCGCGCATTTGTGCCCGGCTGCACCACAGGCGCACGATGCCCGGCTCTAAGCTTTCAGGTTCAAGCGTTGGTTCGGCTTCTTCTTCTTCTTCTTCGTCATCATCGGTGTCGCTGACCAATTCCTGGGCAACAAGCACGATCATGTCCCGATCTTCGTCATAACCCAGCCCCATTTGAGAGACGCGAAACAGCGGCTCTAGCGGGTCGCGCAGTTCAAGATTGGAGTCACTGGTGCCGGAAGGGGTCTGATCAGGGTAGCGGCTAGAAAGGTCATCAATTAGCTCGCGGATTGCCTCGCTAAGTGCCCGCGCCTGCTCTTTTTCGATGATGAGTGTGACCAACTCATCTTCCTTCCCGGCTTGCAAATGGAAGACTCGTTGACCTTTCGGCCCGACAGTACCGACGGTGATGAAATCTACAGGGTTTAGCTCAATTTCACTGCTTGGCATAGTTTCGATATTGTGTCCGTATCACAGGCATTAAGCGGATTCAGCCGCTTTGCGTTCTTTTTCTAATTGTGAAAGATGGCCGATGTCGTTCATTCCTGCAATATATGGCCGACCAAAACCCAGTGAAAGCATGCTAATAGAGGCTGGCGCAATCACGATTCTCTGAAAGACATCAAGGTGCATGCCTAAATAATGTGCCAGCACCATCTTAATAACATCGGCATGAGAGACCACCGCGATCATTTCGCGGGGATGTGCAGCGGTCAATCGTTCGATGGTATTGACAGCGCGATCTTGAACGTCGCGCATGGCCTCTCCATTTGGAAAGTAGGCGCGTGATGGCGTTTCCTGCACTAACTGCCACATCTTTCGGCCTTGAAGCGAGCTGATTGCTTTGCCCTGCCAGTCCCCATAATCAACTTCGCCGATGCCGCGCTCTTGAGAGATCGTGAGCGTAGGATGATGCGCATGTATGGCCTGTGCCGTTTCCATGGTTCGTTCCAGAGGGCTGGCATAGATTTGCCTGATCGGCGCATCGGCCAGCCGTTTCCCTAAAGCTTCAGCCTGAGCAATACCCTCATTGTTCAAATGAACGTTCGGCGTCCACCCTGCAAGTTTACCCGTCTTTACATAGTCGTTGACGGCGTGACGTATCAGCAAAATCTGGGTCATTGGCGGCTTGGAAAAGGCCATTTTCAGGAAACGGATGGCTGTGATCATAGCACAAGCGCTTTGATTACGCATAGTCGAGTTGATCTGATCGCTCGCCTGTCTTTATCAAACCGTAGGCAGACACTCATTCAAGGCAGTCCTTAACGATGGTATAATATTCGCAATTCGACACCTGTAGGATTTTAGGATGGACATTGGTGTTATTTCCGATATTCACGGTGATTATGCCGCACTACAAATTGCACTGGATCGACTAGATAATTTTCATCATACGGAGTTTATTGTTTGCGCTGGCGATCTGGTAGGTCGCGGTCCGCAGCCAGATAGTGTTGTTGAGCTGATAAGAAAGCGAGATATTCCAACTGTTCGTGGAAATCACGACGATTGGAACTATACGCTTGATCCAGAGAACAAGGACTACCTGAAATCACTGCCGTTGGAATGGCGCGCCTCTTTTGAGGACCGCACCATTTTTATGTGTCACGGTAAACCCGGAAACAATTTATGGGGTCTATATCGTGACCATATTTCGGCAACGCTCCTGAATATGATGCTGTCATCATTAAATGCCAATGTGCTGGTGACGGGGCATACTCATGTGCCTTTGTTTATGAAGGTCGAACGCGGTTGTGTGGTCAATCCGGGATCTATTTACACGTTCCATAACGTGCGCGCAACTTCACATACCTACGGCGTGCTGCATTTACCAGAGATGACTTTCGATCTCTATGATTTGACTGAGTCTGTGGGCGAACGCGTGTTTATTGCGTAATCTTCCCACGGCGGACGCGCTAATGAGCTTGCTGAGTACCCTCTCAGAGTGAGGGTGAGAAGCGCGAACCACAGAGACGTTGTAGGGGCGTAGTATACTGCGCCCCTACAACTACTACCCTACAAACCTCATTTCTTAGTTTGACGCTCACAGAATAGTAAGCAAAAATACGAATTTCTATTCCTAAAAATGCGCTGAAAACTGTCTTTGTTTAGGAGAAGTAATGAAACATCTGTTCCTAGTGCTAGTGATGACGGCTTTGATTGTGACCTCTGCATGCGCTCAAGCTACACCAACCGCAACAGCAACAGCTACACCAACTGCAACAGCCTCACCAGCTACTATAAACGGGCTGATCGCCTTCACTTCTAGTCGAGATGGCAACAGTGAAATCTACGTGATGGATGCTAACTGGGATAATCCCCGCAACTTGGTCGACAACAGGGCGTCTGATTTCAATCCAGCGTGGTCACCCGATGGCACCCAGATCGCCTTTTCCTCTGAGAGAGCTGGTAATAGTGAAATCTACGCGATGAATGCTGATGGAAGTAATCCTCGCAACCTATCCAATAATAGTGAATTTGATAGATCTCCAGCATGGTCACCCGATGGCACCCGGATCGCCTTTTCCTCTGGTTTTGGTGGTGACAGTGAAATTTACGTGATGGATGCCGATGGGAATAATCCTCGCAACCTAACCAATAATAGCAATCTAGCTTCTAATGAATCTCCAGCGTGGTCACCTGACGGCACCCAGATCGTCTTCAACTCTAGTCAAGAAATTTACGTGATGGATGCCGATGGGAATAATCCTCGCAACCT
>CAZBPB010000275.1:5295-5507 GCA_964493565.1 uncultured Pleurocapsa sp.
GATGGCACGCATATCGCTTTTGTCTCTGGCCGAGATGGCAATCCTGAAATCTATGTGATGGATGCCGATGGGAATAATCCTCGCAATCTGACCAATCACAGCGCAGATGATCGCGAACCAGCATGGTCACCCGATGGATCCCAAATCGCCTTCGTCTCTGGTCGAGATGGCAACTCTGAAATCTACGTGATGAATGCCGATGGGAGTAATCT
>CAZBPB010000276.1:0-1818 GCA_964493565.1 uncultured Pleurocapsa sp.
GCTCGGAAAGGATCAAGCGATTGCGCTCACGATCAACTTCCATCACTTTGACGACGATGGGTTCATTGACCATTTTTCCCCAACGCTGTTCAGGGGTTTCCTCATCTGTTGCCCGGCGACGCTCAGCGTTCATCTGACTTTGCGGCACGAACCCACGCAAGCGGCCAAATTTGACAATCAAGCCGCCTTTGTTGTAGCCCGCGATGCGGGTGTCATAGGCTTGCTGGTTCTGGCGATATTCTTCAGCCGTCTTCCAATCCTGTTCTTCAGCGGCAAGGTTGATTGAAACCAGAACGTTGCCGTCCTGCCCTCTAGGATTAACGACGTAGACGGTGATTTTCTTGCCAACCTGTAAGTTTTCGAGATCGCGCTTATTGATACGATCAATCTCGGTACTGCGGATTGTGCCTACTTCGTTACCGTTCAGATCAACTTTAATGCTGACAGCGGAGGTTTCGATAATAGCTGCCTCAACAATATCACCCTTCTTAAAGGCGGAAGTAACTTCAGGGTGGGTATCTTGCGACGCTTCGGAAGCAGGCGCAGGGGTATCATCGCTTGCCGCCGCGCTTTCTACAGCCGCAATTGTTGAAGCGATTTCTGATTCAGGGGTTTCAGCCGGTATGTCTTCTGAAACCGCAATTACTTCGTCGGATGTCACAGGCGATGCCTGTTCATTTTCGAGCGCTGAGCCTGTTTCCGTCACAGCGTTCTCGTCCGACCCGGATGAATTTAGCACCATAAACGCAAATCTCTCCCGCGCAGGGTGGGTACGGCTTGTTATTATACTGAGGCATACCAAAGACGCAAACATCAGTTAAGGTATTACAGAGATATCACGCCCTGGTCAGGTAAGAAAGCTGTGACATGGCGGGTGTAATAACGGCTGCGCTTTTGGATGTAGGTGATGAGTGTATCAACTATAGTGATTGACGCTTCAGCCAATATTAAGTTATTTGTCGGCTTACTAATTAATGCTGATGTGATGGAACGAAAAACTGTTTGTGACCACTTATTGAAAGAAAAAGGGCGACTTTAGCAGTCGCCACTTCGTACACAATCAGGTTTAGCTGAAGGCTTTGCCGTTCGTAAGCAGTCGCGCGACAAAGACGATGATCAGGCCGCCGATAACGCCAACCACGATGCTGCCGATCAACCAGATATCGCCCAATCCCTGCAAATTGAGCAAACGCAAAACGAATGTGCCAACAATTCCACCGGCGAGACCGAGTGCAAGATTAACAAGTACGTTAAAGCCCTTGCCATTGCGGTCAACAAGTTTTCCGACCAACCAGCCCGTAATCGCCCAGATAACGATGGCAACGATTGCGCCCCAGAGCGTTCCGACGATTGATGAAAGCAGCCATAGCGCCACTACCGCAAGCGCAATTAGCGCAATTAAACCGACCATGATGTGTTCAACTCCCCATTGAATGTTCCCATCATACACATAGCTATACGGAGAATTCATCAGGAAGTTTCAGAGCCGACGGCGATTCAGCATGATATAGGGGTAAGCGGCAGACAGGCGCTTGACTCTTACGTTGCGTGATAGTTTAGGATGATTGTGAGGCAGGAAAGGATATTGGTGTGTACACGGTGAAACAACTTGCGGCGCTGGCGGGGGTGACTGTGCGCACGCTGCATTATTACGACGAAATTGCGCTGCTGCGCCCGGCCCTCGTTGGCGCGAATGGTTATCGCTACTATGACGATTCGGCTTTGCTGCGGCTTCAGCAGATTTTGCTGTATCGCGAGTTTGGCATGGAACTGATGCAGATCAAAGACATTTTGGACAGCCCGGATTTTGACCTTGTA
>CAZBPB010000276.1:1828-5505 GCA_964493565.1 uncultured Pleurocapsa sp.
GCTTCGCGCGCATCGGGAAGTGCTGAAAGACCGGATTACGCGCACCGAAAACCTGATAAATACGGTTGATGAAACTATACATCATCTGGAAGGAGAGATACCGATGGGCGGAAAACAGTTGTTTGAAGCGTTTAGCGAGGAAACGCAAAGGCAATATGAGCGTGAGGCGCGATTGCAATACGATCCGCAGATTGTGAATGATTCTATTCGGCGATGGAATAGCTACAGCAAAGCTGAGAAAGATCAGATATTGGCTGAAGCTGGAGAGATTTACAGCGATGTTGTTGCGGCGATAGAGGCTGGAGTTTCGCCTCAAAGCCCGGAAATGCAGGCAATATTAGAACGCTGGCATAAGAACATCTTTCATTTTTACGAACCAACGCTGGAAATTTTGCGCGGGTTGGGCGAATGCTATAACAGCGATCCGGCATTTATTGCCAACTTTCAGAAGCTGCATCCTGAACTTCCGGCATATTTGCAGCAGGGAATTACGCAGTATGTTGATGATCTGGAAACGGCGGAAATCGAGCGATTGCTGGCTGAAGATGAAGCCCGCAATACCCGGCGGCTTGAATAATAAAACAGAGGCGCTCAATATTGAGCGCCTCTGAGATATTCCGTATTCAGTTGGTTTTAGGTTGCATAGACAGGTACTGGAACCAGCATGTTTTTCAAGATGCGTTCCAAGGCCATGGTATGGCAGCAGGTTCCTCTGCTCTGGAAGAAAGAACAACTGCATGCCCAGATGCTGTCATCGTACCCGGTGATATGGGTGTCGTTATCGCCTGTAAAGCTGACTTCAAAGTCTAACAACTTGATGCGGTCTTGCTCATCTGCATAACGCATCGCTTTTTCAACATCCGAAACCACATTCTGGCCGGGTGCATAGTGAAGCGGCGCGCGTTTCAACATTGGCTTGTAGAGTTTTTCAAGAGCCATGATATGTGGGCAAATGCCGTAGGTTCGATAGCCGGGGCAAGTGCAGTCCCAGCCTTCAGGGCCGAGGTGAATGGTATAGGTATTGTTGTCCCCGCGAAACTCGGCAGTCAAAGCGTTGAAGGTAACACGCTCTGGCTCTTGCGCATACAGTTTGGCTTTCTCGATCTTGCCGATCATTCCATAGTCCATAGCGCCACATCTCCTTAAGAATTTGAGGCCGAAAGGTAAATAAACAAAAAGCACGCGGGTGTTGATACAGCCCCGCGTGCTTTCAAAGTCAGAGTAGGAACCAAATTTGAATCATGTTTCAGCATCATAAACCTAGTTTAACGCCGCATTAAGGGCATGTCAATCAACGCTGCGGTTTGAAAAAAGGAGCGGGCTGTAACAGGTTCTATACCCTAAACCGAGGCTGCGTTTGCCTCTGGTTAATGTGTAATGATTGTTAAGGTGAGTTAGGGATAACGTTGGCAACTGAGTCCCCGCCCTGCTGCGCTTAGCATCCCCTTCCCATTGCAATGGGGAGGGGATTGAGGGGTGGGGATTGTGAGCGAAGAAATACTATCCCTAGCTGACGTTTGTTAAGGATTTGAGGATTGAATCTATGGCGATGAACATCATTAACGTTGGCTACGACTCCACGAATTACTATGTGCTGGCACATGTTCAACCGATTTTGCTGATAGATGTCGGCTTTCCCGGCACGTTGGGGAAATTGCAGCATCAGTGCAAACGACAGGGTATTGAACTGAGTGCTATCAAGGTTGTGTGGGCGACGCATTATCACCCGGATCATGCAGGGCTTGCCTCAGAACTACAGCGTGAAGGCTGCAAACTGATCCTGCTTGAGAATCAGATGGTTTCGGCCCAAACATTGCAAGGTTATTTCAAATCGCCATATCAGGACTGTCAAATTGACCTGGCGAGCGTGGTGATGTTGACCAACGCGGAAAGCCGGGCGTTTCTGGGGGGAATGGGCGTCGAGGGCGAAATTGTGCATACGCCGGGACATTCCGATGATAGCAACACGCTGATTTTGGATGAAGGAGCCGCGTTTACGGGAGATTTAACGCTGCCAATGATGGCTGATGAAGGAAGTTTTGAAGCGGTACGGGAAAGCTGGCAGCAGATTCGCGCGCATGGTGGCCGGATTGTTTACCCCGGTCACGGGACAGGCTGGCGCATCGAAAATAGGATGGGAATGCTGTAGGTATCTATTGGTCGGATTGCCCAAAGATCACCCCCACCCGTTGTTATTGTTTTCTAAAGTGAGGGGGTTTAGAATACTTTGTAACTCTTGTCACAAACACCTGAGGACACCCTTGCATGAGAAACCCAAATCATAAATACCTCGTCCTTCCCGGCCCGGTGGAAGTGCGTCCGGAAATTCTAGATGCGCAGGGCGAATGGATGATCGGTCACCGCTCTGCTGCATTTGCTGATCTATTTGCGCGGCTGCAAATGAAACTGAAGCAAGCTTTCAGGACTGAAAGCAGGGTTTTTGTTCAAGGGTCTTCCGGTACGGGACTGTGGGAAGGCGCATCGCGTAATACAGTACGCGATGGTGAAAAGGTGCTGCATCTGGTTGGCGGCGCGTTTAGCGAACGCTGGGCAGATGTAAGCCAACTTAACGGCAAAGATGTAGATGTGATCGCTGTGGATTGGGGACAAGCGCACACGCCGGAAATGGTGGAAGAAGCGCTGAAGAAGCAGACCTATGATGCGGTGTGTGTGGTGCATAATGAAACCAGCACCGGCGTGACCAACCCGATCAAGGATATTGCTGCGGTGGTGCGCCAGTACGAGAATACGCTGGTGCTGGTGGATACCGTGAGCGGCTTCCTCGGGGTTGAACTGCTGACCGATGAATGGGGGATTGATATCGCGCTCACGTCGTCGCAAAAAGCATTTGCGCTGCCGCCCGGGCTGGCATTTGCGGCGGTGAGCGACCGCGTTCTGGAGCGGGCTAAGCTGGTCAGCAACCGTGGCTACTATTTCGATTTCGTCGAGATTGACGCGCTGCTGCAGAAAAACAATACACCTTCTACCCCACCAGTTTCCTTGATGTTTGCTGCTGACCGCCAGTTGGAAGATATTCTCAACGGCGAAGGGCTGCAAGGACGCTGGCGGCGGCATATCGAAATGCGCGATCTGACCCTGAACTGGGCGCAGGAACGCGGACTGGCGGCATTTTCACAGGAAGGTTATCGCAGCCCGACTGTTTCCACGATTGCCAACACCAAAGGCTTCGAGATTGACGCGATGGCGAAGTTCATGGGCGGCAAAGGCTTCTCGATGGATAAGGGTTACGGGAAGATTAAAGGCAAGACCTTCCGTATTGCGCATATGGGCGATATGCAGCTTACCACGCTTGAAGAAGTGCTGGGCGGGCTGGATGAATTTTTAGCGACGTTGAACTAATTATAGTTGAAGGTTAAAAGTTAACAGTGGGTAAAGAATGTGCCGGCTTTTCCTTTTAACTTTGAACCTATTGGAGTCCTCATGACTTACCATGTACTCGTTCCTGACAACGTTCATGCTTCGGCGGTGGACGTGCTAAAAGCGGCTGGTGATGGGCTGGCATTCATGGCGCGGGGGCAGATTACCCGTGATGAACTGCTGGCAGAAGTGGTGAACACCAATGCGCTGGTGATTCGCAGCGCGCACAAGATTGATAAGCCGGTGCTGGACGCAGCACAGCATTTGAAGGTGATCGCCCGCGCTGGCGTTGGCGTGGA
>CAZBPB010000277.1:0-1616 GCA_964493565.1 uncultured Pleurocapsa sp.
TGCAAACCAGAACCATTAACTCTTCCCCGCGTCTTTTGTTCTGCTCTGAACTAACGCCATACTTTTGACTTCGCAACATGGCGTCAATCACCCTCGTTTAGCGTAGAGGCATTCATGCACGACTCAACCGCTCCGCCCTCATCACCGGAAACTGCGCCTGCTGATGCGCCCAGTAGTTGTAGTCATATAAGACGCGAAAATAGTCGAGATTCATAAATGATCTTACGCAGCATCCCGATCTTAAGTTCCTTGTGGTTCGGCACAGTTACACGCCTGTGAGGGTTCGTTCGTATAAGCGTGATATGACTGCCTGCCTGACGGATCAATAATGAAACCAAGATGTTGTAAAACGCGAATACATTCACGGGCCGAAATCGGGTATAAGCGAGGCATCAGGCAGTGGTCAGAATGACTTCGACATCATCAGGCACTTCTTCACCGTGTGCAAACATGCTGGCGATGTGCAGATCAATCGCATCACGGATGTTCGCAATTGCTTCAGCCTCGGTTTCGCCCTGCGAATAACAACCGGGCAGGCTTGGCACTTCGACAACGAAACCACCACTTTCCAGATCAGGGATCAGAATGACGTGGCGCATGAGCGTTAGCCTTTAAAACTTAATCGTTAACTCATTGTAATTGCCGGCAAAGGGGTGTCAAGCAACTGCCAAATGCTGTTGACAACGTATGGACAGGTGCTATATGTTGACATGTCGCCCAACGCTCAAAGCATCGGACTAGCCACACCCACTAAAGCGGGCTGGAAATCGGGGAGGGGTATGGTGGAGGGTCAGTGTAGAATGTTGATGGATAGATATTAAGCACTCAATTTCGCGCCATCAGATTCAACCTCACGCACATGCAGCATATCCCTGTGCGTAACCGGACGTACTTGATGCGCATGAACGGTAATCACGTCCAGCGTGTACCCATCGGCGGTGATCATCTCTAAAATGTAGCCAGCGCCATCTTCAAGCACGTCAACGACAATCCCTACGTCGCCTGCCTTAAAGGAGCCATGTTCAACGCCGCCATCAGGAATATCTTCCAGCAGTACAGCGCGCTCAAATTCGGGAATCATCCTGTCTGCTCCCTTACCGAGTACGCGGTCACAAATCGCGGAGCCGTCTTTCCGTGATCGATTTGCCAGACCGAACGCACAAACGGATTTCGACCATCCGGCGTAGTGAACGTACCCTCTACCAGATACTTCACGCCAAAATCTGTGCTCACAACCTGCGTAACCGCATAGGTTTGAGCGTGGTGAAGTACTGCCATTCTCAACACTTCCCATTGTGCCACAGAAAAACCGAATTCTTTGAAGAACTTCGCTTTTCCGCCTGACATTTCTTCAGACAGCAAATAGAGTATCTTTCTTTCCGGCACCTCGGCAGCGTCAGCATTGGGTAGCGTCATATACTCTCTTCTTCAGTACGCGAATACTCTCCATTTAGCCTTTAAAGCTTATTCGTAAACCCATTGTAATTGTCGGCAAGGGGGCGTCAAGCAACTGCTAAATGCTGCTGACGACGTTTGGACAGGTGCTATATCTTCACTAGCGCCCGACGCTCAAAGCATCGGGCTAGCCACACCCGCTGAAGCGGGCTGAAAACGGG
>CAZBPB010000277.1:1626-5095 GCA_964493565.1 uncultured Pleurocapsa sp.
TCGAGCCTCTGGTGATAATCCTAAAAAGACCCTCACCCCGACCTGGCGGTCGTGCCCTCTCCCGTTCAACGGGAGAAAGCGGACGAGACATGTCTCGTCCCTACGGTGCAGCGCAGCAGGTGAGGGTCAGAAGCTTCCCCCGTCTTTTGTTCTGCTCGGAACAAACGCTATACTTTTGACCTCGCAACATGGCGTTAATCACCCTCGTTTAGCGTAGAGGCATTCATGCACGACTCAACCGCTCCGCCCTTATCACCGGAAACTGCGCCTGTAGTGTTGGAAGCGCGCAACCTGACCAAACGCTTTCCCGGCGTGCTCGCGAATGATCGCATCAACTTACAACTGCATAAAGGCGAAGTGCTGGGGCTGCTGGGCGAAAACGGCGCCGGTAAATCTACGTTGATGAACATGATTTACGGCCTGTACCAGCCCGACGAAGGCGAAATTCTGATCAACGGCAAATCTGCGCCCATTCACAGCCCGAACGATGCGATCCAACGCGGCGTGGGTATGGTGCATCAGCACTTTCAGTTGGTGCCGGTGCTGACTGTGACCGATAACGTGATGCTGGGCGAAGAATCCACGCGCGGCAGGCTGTTTCTGAATCGCGGGGCGGCTAAAAAGAAGATTCTGGAAATTGCGCATCAATACGGGCTGGATGTTGATCCGGATGCGCTGGTGCAGGATTTGCCAGTTGGCGTGCAGCAGCGCGTAGAAATTATCAAGGCGCTGTACCGCAAAGCCGACATCCTGATTCTGGACGAGCCGACGGCAGTGTTAACCCCGCAGGAAGCCGAAGGCCTGTTTGAAATTATGCGCACGCTGATTGAGCGCGGTTCCAGCATCATCTTCATCAGTCACAAGCTGAAAGAAGTGCTGGAAATTTGCGACCGTGTGCAGGTGCTGCGTCTGGGCAAGGTGGTAGGCGAGGCCGACCCGAAAAACTCGACGGAAGAATCGCTGGCGGAAATGATGGTAGGCCGCGAGGTGGTGCTTTCGGTAGACAAGACGCCCGCCAAACCTGCCGAACCTGTGTTGGTGGTCAACCAACTGGTCGCCAATGATGATCGCAATCTGCAAGCGGTGAATCACGTTGATCTGGAAGTGCGCGCTGGTGAAATTCTGGGTATCGCCGGGGTGCAGGGCAACGGGCAAACTGAACTGGTTGAGGTGATTACCGGCCTGCGCTCGCCGGTCAGCGGCAGTATTTTCATTGGCGGCAAAGATGTGTCCAATGCTTCGCCGCGCCATATTACTGAAGCGGGTGTCGGGCACGTGCCGGAAGACCGCCAGAAGAACGGCATGGTCGCCCCCTTCCCGGTTAAAGATAACCTGATTTTGCAGACGTATTATCTCAAACCGTTCAGCGCTGGCATTTTGCGCGCGGAAGACGACATCGTAGAGAACGCCGAGCAGTTGGTCAAGCAGTATGATGTGCGCACGCCGAATGTGTTCACGCCAGTGATCAAGCTGTCTGGTGGTAACCAGCAAAAGGTAATCGTAGCGCGCGAGTTTTCACGCCCGTTGAAACTATTGATCGCCGCCCAACCTACGCGCGGCCTTGATGTCGGCTCGATTGAATACATTCACAAACAGATCATTGCCATGCGCGACAGCGGCGCGGGTGTGCTGCTGGTTTCCGCCGAACTTGACGAAATTTTGTCGCTTTCTGACCGGGTAGCGGTGATGTTTGCCGGAAAAATCATCGGCGTTTTGCCCATCGAGCAGGCTGATCGCAATACCGTCGGCTTGTTGATGGCGGGTATCGTGCCGGATTCATTAAAACCACAATTACAGATTGAAGGTTAAAGGTTACAAGGATAGGACGAAATTCAGGGACTGAATATGAGGTCAACATCACACATCTTACAGCCAGCTATCGAATGTGGAAGGGGCGAAATTCCTTTTAACTTTCATCTTTTAACGTTTAACTCAAGACAGGAGTCCCCTTATGGCTGAAGCGACAATGCAGCCCAAGCCGAAGCCTGCTTCGCCCGGTTTCTTCCGTTCCATCGGCAACCTGTGGGCGCGCATCTCGCCGCCGCTGGTGCCGATTCTGGCGGTGATCACGGCGCTGATCTTCACCGTGCCGTTCATGGTGATCACTGGCGGTAAAGGCGATGTCCGGCAGGGCTTGTACATTGCCGGAACCGCTTATGCGTCGCTCATCGAAGGCTCGATAGGGCTGGCGATCAACGATGTGGTGTCGGCGGACGACTTGCAGCAGGTGCTAACATTCGCCGCCGCGCAGGCAAGCGCGGGCGATTCGCTCGATCGCCGTGACTTGCGCAGCCTTGCCAACCGCATTGGCGCGGTGGTTGAAATTACGCCGGAACAGGCGCGCGCCTTTGCGGCAGCCTTAGCGCCGTTTGCCGATCTGGATGATGACACGATCAACGCGATTGCCGAAAGCATCGAGGACATCCGCGCTATCACGCCGGAAACGCTGCTGGCAATGGCGCCGATGATCGCCGAGCTTTCTGAACTGGAACGGAGCGACGTGGGCGATCTGGTAGAGCCGTTCCGCGATCCAGATAACGCCACGCAAGCGCAGATTGACGCGGCGTTGGCGGCTGCGCCCTCGCTGGCGGAAGTGGATGTAACCGACGCGCTGGTATACCTGAGCGTTGTCAGCGAATACGGCATTGTGCGTCTGGACAGGCTGGAAGAACGGCTGGCGCTGCTAGCGGCGGCGGGTGTTTCTCCAGACTCGGAAATCGCCAGCGACCTGATCGCCTTCGTAGATTTGAACGACGGCGCTTCTGAAGCCCGCGAGGCCGGAGAAACCATCGCTCTGATGGATCAGGCCGGCATCATTGATCTCGCTGCGCTGCAAGAGCAGATCGAAATCATCCGCTCGATGTACAGCAACGGCCTGCTGACCACAGAGGATGTGATTCAGGCTGTGAACAACGAGCTTGAAGCGGTAACGCAGGAAAACCTGATTGTTCGCAGGCCGGGCAACCGCCTGATCTTCGCGCCGGGAAGCGAGAATTTCGGCATCATCTATGCGGCAACGGCTGCGGCGGTAGCCTCTGGCGATGCAGGAGCGATCACATCGGGCGAGGTCGGCTCAGAAGTGGCGACCACTGATCGCGAACAGGCGCAAACCATTGAAGGCTCGCAGGTTGCCAAGCCAAGCGTAGTCTTCTTACGGTTGGGGGGCAGCGCGCTGCTGTTTTTCCCCGGCAATCTGGAAACCATGCTGGTGCGCGCTACGCCGTTCATCATCGCTGGTCTGGCGGTGGCGCAGAAGGCCAGGTTTACATGGGCGGCATTTTAGCCATCACCGTCGCCATTTTGCCGGGCTTGAACACTTTACCGTGGTTTATCCATTTAGCGCTTGTCATCGTCGCCGGGATGGTCGGCGGGTTCTTATGGGGTGCGCTGCCCGGCGCGCTGAAAGCCTTCACCGGCGCGCATGAAGTGATCACCACCATCATGCTCAATTACATCGCGGTGCTGCTGG
>CAZBPB010000277.1:5122-5497 GCA_964493565.1 uncultured Pleurocapsa sp.
CCAGACTCGGCGCGGCTGCCGCGTATGGATGCTATTCCGCCGTGGCTGATAGTGGCGTCGGGCATCGTAACTGCCCTATATCTGCTGTTCACCCGTCGCAAGCAGATCGCTCAAAACTGGCGAGTGGCAATTCGTCCGATTGTGCTGGGGCTAACAGTGATCCTGCTTGGCCTGTTCCTGTGGTGGATCACGGTGGGCGGCGCGCTGCACATCGGCTTCCTGATTATGCTGGCGTCGGTGTGGCTTGTGGATTGGTACTTAAATCGAACTACGCTCGGCTTTGAACTACAGACGGTTGGCACCAATGCCGACGCCGCCAAATATTCGGGTATGAACGTGAAGCGCAATATCGTGCTGGCGCTGGCGCTCAGCGGC
>CAZBPB010000278.1:0-5495 GCA_964493565.1 uncultured Pleurocapsa sp.
AACGTTAGCCTTTTGTAATCATAAGACTTCTTTTCATACAGCCATGTGTCTATTATGGATATTGACCACTTCCCACGTATATATGACGATTAGCCTAGATTACAGCTTCCAAACGGAGTGTCGAGATAGATGAAGATTGGTGTATTGGCGTTACAGGGCGCATTCATTGAGCATGAGAATAAGCTGACCGAACTTGGTATTGAGCCTGTGCAGGTGCGGCTGCCTACGCATCTGACGGGCTTAGATGCGCTAATTATTCCGGGCGGGGAAAGCACTACCATCGGGAAGCTGGCACAGCAGTACGATCTGATTGATCCGCTGCGTGAATTTGCGCGGGAGAATCCTACGTGGGGAACCTGTGCGGGGATGATTTTCCTCGCAAAAGACATTGGCAATGACCGCCAACCCATACTGGGATTGATGGATGTTCGGGTGAACCGTAATGCCTTTGGACGGCAGATTGACAGCTTTGAGCAAGATTTGAAGATTAGAGAGATCGGGAACGACCCGTTTCACGCGGTATTTATTCGCGCGCCGATTATCACGCAAGTGATGGAAGAAGCGCGTTCGGAGGTTGACGTACTGGCGACATTGGATGATGGGCGGATTGTAGCAGCGCGGCAAGGCCATTTGCTTGTAACCGCATTCCATCCAGAATTGACGGATGACCCGCGACTGCATCGCTATTTTGCTGACATGGTTGACGCAAATCGAGGGTAATAAAGACCAATTTGGAGATTTTGGACGAATATTGAAATTTCGACGTAGCATGCCACCAAAATCTTGCTACAATATCGCGCGCTTTGCGCTACAATGACCAAAAAGGTATCAACTCAGAGGCAAAGAGAGACGCCCCATGAACTTCAATTACGACCCCGAACTTGAGATCGATCTTCTGGAACTGGAATTCTCAGCTCGTGCTGATGGTTATGAGGACGACGAGAATGAAGAAACCGAAATAGACGTTGACATTGAGGACGAAGATGTTGACGGAGAAGAGTTGGACGACGAAGATTACGACGACGAAGATTACGACGACGAAGATTACGACGACGAAGACGAAGACGACGATGATGATGACTACTACGATGACGATGATGATGATGACTACTACGATGACGAAGACGACGACTATTAGTCGCGCGCCGATGCCGTGAAACAAATCGCGCGGTTCGCGGCAGTCGCTGCGCTGGTCGGGCTTTGTTTAGCCACTGGCGCAGCCCCATTTTTGAATACGGCTGAGGCCCAACAGACGGTCACGCCTGCTGCCACACTCAGTTTTCGCAACGTTGCTGCGCTAGCGCTGAATGAAGATGGGTCGCGGATGCTGGTTGCCGATGCATCTACCGACACCGCCTCGATTTACGATACAAGCGATCTGGATTCACCCGAAGTTCTACAAATAATCGAACTTGACGGTACGCCGTTGGATGCCGTGTGGATCAATCAGGACGAAGCCGGATTTGTGCTCATCATCGTGGATTCGGGCGATGGTATTTTGCTTCAGGTGCTGGCGCTGGGCAGCCCGCGTCAAGGCTGGATCACATATGCAGTTTATGATCTGAGCGGCAACCCGGCCAATATTACCGCCGGAGTAGACGGACATTGGGCAGCCGCTTACGGCACCGGCGGCTCGGTATTGATGGAGATCATTTCCGGCAGTGAATTAGATTCTAGCGCGATCAGCGATCAAGATATCGCGGCAGCGGCGCTAACCGAAACCCTACTGCTGGCAGCGGGTGAAGATTCAGGTTCAGTCGCCATTGGAACCGCAGTAGACGGCCCGGCAATCAGCGATGCAACGACCATCCGTTTTGAAGACACTGTCGTAGCACTGGCCGGCGGCAGAAATGAATTAGCGGCAGCGCTCACGGAAGCGCCATCGCTCATATTGTTCGACCCCTCGACTCAAGAGTTACTCGCTACCCTGCCCCTGAGTGACAGCGCAAGTGGACTGGCGTTTATGCCTTTTGCAAGCGGCGATAACTTTGCGGTCTTTCAGCCCGGATCGCGTTCTATCTCGTTTGTGCCTATTGTGCGTGGCACAGCAGGCACGCCGCAAGCTGTGAACACAGCAAACGTGGTTCAAATTGCGGTAGGGTCTGGCACCATCCTGGCGACCACCAACGGTCAACGTGTGGATATTTACGCCGTCAGGTAATCACCGGCTAAACACCCTAATCTCAACTGTTTTCATGCTTTACAGCGCCTTTTTGCGGCGTTATGATGTGTTTGTCAGCAGCAATGGCTGACCCTTTTGACCTGCATGTTCAAGTGAAGGATTCGATGGACGCTGGTAGTAGTCGCGAACAGAGACCGCCTATAGTTGGCGGCAGCAGCGAATCGCAGCGCCTCTCCGGTTAATTCCCCCGGCGGCGCTCCCAATAGCTGCTGCCGACCCTGCCGCTGCAGGGCAAGTCTGATTTTTCACCCAACTAAACAATACGGCTCTGTTCCAAAGCACAAATTCTGTAGCGGGCGAATGTTGTATTTCAGCATTCATTCCATGTGACGGAGGGACTTTCCATGTACAGCGATCTGCTTCTCAATCGTCTGGCTGTGCCAGTGGATGAGTCGGAAGAAGAGATTCAAGACCTGATTGATGAAATTGAAGAGCTAGACAACCTGCTGAGTCCGGAGGCTCAGGAGCTAATTCGCGATCTTCGTCCGTTAATCGTTACCGACGACGTGTACGAAGAAATTGACGAGCGAGATAAATTTGGCGATAGGCTGGCGGACAGGCTGGCAATCTTCGCCGGTAGTTGGAAATTCATCATACTCTTTGGGATGATTATGATCATGTGGATGACCGCTAATCTAGTACTGGGAGTGGCGGCCTTCGATCCATATCCATTCATCCTGCTGAACCTAACGTTAAGCACGCTCGCGGCCTTACAGGCGCCGGTCATCCTGATGTCGCAGAACCGTCAGGCCACCAAAGATCGCGCCGTTGCCGACAATGACTTTCAGGTAAACCTGAAGAATGAAGTCGAAATTGCCGACCTGCACCGCAAGATTGACACCCTGACCGACGCACTTTCGATGCAAACACGGCTGGTAAACGCGCTGGTAGAAGCGCGGCGGAAAGAATTGAGCGCCACGATCCGCCATATTGAACACACGCGTGTAAGCGGGAATATGCTCGATCACAATCATGTGGAATACGATACGTCGGCAGATGGGCTGGGGCGCTAAGAGTTTTGCCCTTAAGCGAGAAATGTTAGCCTTTAGACCCGCGCCCCGCCCTACAGCGAGGCAGTGGAGGGTCTAAAGGGTTGTCTTCTCTAGCTCACATCAATCTATAAAAATCTTGCCGGGGTTGAGGATCCCCTTCGGATCAAGCGTGTGCTTAATCGCCCGCATCACATCCAACGCGGCGCCGTGTTCTTTGGCCATATATTTGGCTTTGCCCATGCCCACGCCATGCTCTCCGGTGGATGTGCCGCCTAATTCCAGTGCCTTCTCAACAATCAGCCCGTTCATCGCCATGCAGCGCTCGTACTCATCTTCGTTTGCAAACGGAAATTCGACGTGAATGTTACCGTCGCCCGCATGCCCGATCATATAGGCGGTAATGCCAGTTTCACGCTTTAACTGCTCTACATAGCCAATCAACGCCGGGTATGCGCTAATTGGCACCGCCACATCCATGATGAAGAACTGGTATCCGGGATGCGAACGCACCATGATTTCATAAGAATGATGTCGGGCGTGCCATAGCTGCCGGCGAACCGCAGCGTCGGTTGTTGCGCGAAAAGAAATTGCGCCCAGTTCTTCGCAGATAGCTTTTACCGCATCCAGCCCGGCCTGTAATGTGCTTTCGTGCGCCGCATGAAATTCCATGAACAGCGTGGGATGATCGCTCAGTTCAACGCCTTCAGTGACGCGGAGCATCTGACAGTGGGCAGCGTCAACCAATTCCAACGCGGCAGGATCTAACCCGCTGCCACGCACTGCAACTACTGTCTCAACAGCCGCTTCCACGCTTTCAAAGGCTGCCACGACGGCGCTCATCAAAGAAGGTACGGGGACAAGTTTCAGCGTCGCCTCGGTAATAATTCCCAATGTACCTTCGCTGCCAACAAACAGATGCAGCAGGTCATAGCCGCTGGACTGCTTCACCGAGCGCGAGCCAACATCAATCAAAGTGCCATCTGCCAGCGCCACCTGCATTTTCAACACATTATCTTTGCTAGCACCATATTTCACCGTGCGAATACCCGCCGCATTATTTGCCAGCATCCCGCCAACGGTTGCATTCGCGCCCGGATCCGGCGCAAAGAACAAACCCTGCCGCGCCAGCACAGCGTTCAAGTCTTTATGCCCGATGCCGGGCTGCACCACCGCCTGAAAATCATCAGCGTGAATCTTGACGATCTGGTTCATCTTTTCAAAGGAGATCGAGATACCACCGTAAATCGGTATCGCGCTGCCCTCCAGACCGGTGCCTACCCCCCACGGTGTAACAGGGATGCAGTGCTCGTAGGCAATTTTTAGTACGCTGGAGACGTGTTCTGCTTTCGTCGGATAAATCAGGACATCTGCCAGATGAGCGTGGTGATGTGATTGATCTTTGGAATGAAGCTCTAACTCAGCTTGCGCGGTGGTCACGGCATCTGAACCAACCGCGGCCTGCAAAGCGCTAATAATTTCTGGAGTAACGCGCTGATATACTGACATTCTATCTCTTCCTAAAGCTGACCCATGTGCAAATACCTATCCAAACAAAGCGCGACGTTTCGGCTTTACATACCACCCGTGCGTAAGTGTGGTCATTCCGCCGCCTGAACGATCCCACATCGGGCGCAAATCGTCTAGAACCAATGCGATGTCCTTATGTTGAAGGCGCTGCCGGGCCATTTCCAACCAGCCGCCGTGCTGCCTAAAAATATTCTGCACCGTTTCAGGCGCTAAATCCTCATCCCATTTCCACTTACGCGTGGTATAGAAGTAGTAAATCGGGTAAATTGCTGCCGTCGCTATGGACACGCCGCGCGCCTCATAACGCCATAAATTGATACCCGCGCTTACCGATGCAGCCTCTGCCATTAAGACCAGCGCTTTGGTTGAAAGAACCTGACGCTCCAAAGCCGTAAACGGGCTTAGTTGATCCGGCTCAACCGCAGGCTGGATGAACCCCTGCGGTCGCAGTTCCCGATCAATCACCCGCTTAAAAGCCGTAATCGCTTCCTCAAACCACTGATCGCGTTCAAACACGATTCCCGCCAGCATCTTGACTGTATTCAGCCAAAGCTGCGCTGCATATTCATGTGTGCCGGCAGTTGTAATCAGATCGTCCACCTGTCCGGCAAGATCATTAGCATCATTCTGCTGAAATGCTGAAAAAGCGGGGTGATCCCGTAAAAGCTCGGCTACATGCAGCCGGGCTTGTAGTTCGGCTGCCGCCAAAAGCACATTTTCCGGCAGCGGCAGGCTCAGGGCATTTTGAAGTAGAGTGACTGTCTGATCAGCCGTTTGAGACCGATCATCCAACA
>CAZBPB010000279.1:0-1365 GCA_964493565.1 uncultured Pleurocapsa sp.
CATTACCACGCATGGTTAAAATCAGAGTCTTTCCATCAAGGCCATTCGCGCACCGGTTCTTTGCCCGAAGGCACTATGACTTCCCCGCAGACCATCGAGCTATACGAACTGCTGGAGCATACAAAAGTAGAAGCGTAAACCCTATAGTGAGTGGCGAGTCAGCGGCATGTCGAGATTCAGGATTCTCAACGAACTAATCTGCGCGCCTCTCGCCACTCTCCCGGAAATGCCGGATTATGAGTGCTATGATGTTCTCTCTAGGTGAAATTAATATCATCTGCACCGACATACAGCGTTCCCTGCATTTTTACGTTGATATACTCCGTTTTGAAATACTGGAACAAGAAGAAGATTGTTATCACTTACGCTGTGACAATCATCTATTTTTGCTGCTGCCGGTTGCCCATTCACCCCTTGAAATGACACCTTACTGCTCTGTGCCAACCTTTTCTGCCGACCTGCTCACCCCTGATCTGGAATCAGCCTATCATTATTTTCTGAGCCATAACATCACCTTTGAACGCCTCTGGCAGCCTCAGGCACGCAGTTTTATTATTCGTGATCCTGATGGACTGGTCTGGGAGATCATCGCCAGCCAATAATCAAGTCGCCGCATCAAAAAACGGTATCATCACACCAGCAGCTTTCAGCTTGCATCCCCATCTAACGTCAGCAAAAACGCCACCAGATCCTCAATATCCTGCGGGCTTAAATCCTGCCCGAAATTAGGATACATAATATTGCGGAAGCCGGGGGCAAGATGCGCACCGGGGTCAACAATGCTCTGGTAAATGTACGCCGAAGCACTCATCCCTTCTACCCGCGCGCTTGCCACATGCGCAATATCAGCAAGGCTGGGGCCAATGCTGAACGCAATCCCGCCGCTCGTAATTTGATGGCAGGAAATGCACGCTGGTGCGCTGCCGCTGCCTTCACGGAAAACGCTTTCGCCGTGAATAGGGTCGCCTGTGACCACTGTTACCGGTGGTGGTGCAAAAAAACGTGCCAGCACTCCCCGTATCTGCTCAGTCGTGCAGCCCGCTAGAGCGCTCATCAGCAAAATGCCCGTTACAATTTTGATGGTTGTTTTCATGATTTAGGCATATAAAAGGCGGGACGCTGACATAGCCGCCCCGCCTTCCCTCACAAGACTTAGCTATTAAACTTCGACTCTGACCACGCCGCCGGGTGTGCCCGGCACAAACGCAATCGTCCCATAGCTCACGTACAGCGCGCCATCCGGCCCCCACGCCAGCCCAAACGGCGTTACCAGACCGCCAGCCACAACGGTATTGCCATCAGCCGAAAGCGCAAGCACATCACCGGGTCCGGGACCCTGCTCGCCCATCAGGAACAGTTCAGTCG